>JAQTTF010000007.1 GCA_028710915.1 Minisyncoccota bacterium
TCGCTCGGTGTGAGCATTCCTGAAGCAGAAAATATTAAACGAAGTTTCGGAGTAGCTGAAAGAACCGATCAAAAAGCTGTCAATGATACAGTTTCTCTTACTACCGACTTTATTTTTTCAGAAGCAAATCGGGTGCTTCAAAATTATCAGAAAAAATATAATAAAAATGTTGCTAAGGTAGTTCTTGCTGGCGGGGGCTTGGGATATAAGGGTCTCTTGGATTTGGCGAAACATGCTTTTGAAGTAGAAGTAATGCTCGGAGAGCCCTTTTCTAAAGTAGAGTTTCCCGCTTTTCTTGAACCAGTCCTAAAAATGACAGGTTCTGAATTTTCAGTGGCTATCGGAGTGGCTCTGCGCCGTCTTCAGGAGCTCCCATAGGGGAAACCTTTCTGCTTTTCTAGAGTTATTCACAGACCCTCCTTCTTTTCCATAGTAAAAAGACAGGACACGTACTATAATAAAGAAGATGGATCCCAAGCTCCAAACATCTTTCATACCAAAGAAAGCACTCACCGACGGCGCTGTCGTATCGAGCGGTATAAATCTTGTCTCTCTCATCATTTCTGTTATTTTTATCTTGACTCTTGCGACATCTGGAGGCCTCTATCTTTATTCAGGAGTTCTTGATGGGCAGATCGTAAAGGAAACCAAGACGCTCAAAGATAATGAAGACGCTCTTGAATCCCAAACACTCGAACAATACATCCGCCTCGACAACAGAATCGAAGCTGCGAAACAAATTCTCCATAACCACATTGCGGTGACTCCGATTTTTGACACCTTGCAGAAGACAGTGCTGCGTTCGATTCAATTTTCTGAACTCACGCTTACCTTTGGAGGCCCTGACAAAGTACAACTTTCTATGAAAGGACAGACATTAAATTATGGTTCAATTGCATACCAATCTGATGTGATCTCTAAAGATGAAAGCGGGCTTATTAAAAATCCAATTTTTTCTGATCTGAATCTTGATTCGAGCGGCAATGTCACTTTCAGTTTTACCTCAACGCTTGATCCCTCTCTCATTCTGTATGAGCGAAATTTGAATACACCGCTTCCTTCCGAAACATCGACCACCACACCTACTGATAATACTCAAAACGCAAGCAGTACCACTACACAATAAACATTATGTTTAAAACACTTACACCAATTATTCTTCTCGTAGCCTCCGTCGGACTCTTTTTCGGATTTATTAATCCAGAATACGGGAAGATCCAGGCGAAACGAGTCGAACTTGCCCAATATGATGAAGCGCTGGGTAAATCAAAAGATCTCACGAATAGGAGAATCGAACTTTCAAATAAATATAAATCAATTACTGATGAAGATAGGGTGCGCTTAAGCAAGCTTTTGCCGAACGCTGTAGATAACGTTCGTCTTATTCTTGACATTGATTCAATTGCCAAACTTCACGGAATGAAGATTAGAAATACTAGAATTGATCAAGGGTCTTCTGCCGATCAGGCGAATAATCCTGCTATTGTCGATGAGAGAAAATACGGCTCAATCGGACTTGGTTTTTCTGTCACTTCTTCCTATAACGATTTCGTTAATTTTTTGAATGATCTCGAACACAGCCTGCGCATTACCGATATTGTGAGTTTGAGCCTGCGTCCGCAGAAAGTCGGAGTGTATGATTTCGCAATCGACCTTAAGACATATTGGTTAAAGCAGTAATTTTTATGAGAACTATTATCATCATTCTTGTCATTGTCGGGCTTCTCTTTCTGGGATATTGGTATTATGGAACTCCTCCTTCAGGATCAAGCGCTCTTTTAGTGCAGACAGGAGCGGGAGCTGGAGACAGTGGCCAAATGATTGGCCAGAAGACTATCGCGCTACTCCGGGAGCTTGAGAAAGTGCAGATTGATCAAAGCATTTTTTCAACAGCGTCTTTCCAAAGTCTCCAAGATTTTGGCGTAGAAATACAGCCAGAGCCAATCGGCAGACCTGATCCTTTTGCTCCTGTTGGTTTTGAAAGCGGGACAATGGGGCTTTCTACGACAACTTCCACTTTGGGGAGATAGCCACATTCCTTTAGTGCTGCATAACCAACATTTATGACTCTTCTTGAAGCGCTTGCGCGTAAAAATCTCATTAGAGAAAGTGATATCCCGCAAATAGAAGCGGAGATGGCTTCTTCGGGCCAGACCGTAGAAGATATTTTGGAAAAACGGGGAATAAGCCGAGCTGAAGTTATGAGGACGAGACTCGAGACAGTCGATATTCCAGAGAGACATCTTGGGAGCACGAGGATTCCATACGATACGCTTAAATATATTCCCGAAGAATCCGCAATTCACTATAAATTTGCTCCGCTTGGGGTAGCAGACGGCGTCCTTGAAGTTGGTCTTGTCGATCCGGAAGATATGGAGGCACGCGATGCGTTGAATTTTATTTCGTCAAAACTTGGGATACCATTTAAAATTTTCGCTATTTCTGAAGATGATTTCAAGAAAATTGTTGAGACTTATAAAGGCCTTTCGGGCGAGGTGAAGAAAGCTCTTACTGATCTTGAGACCGATGTCGCAGGAGATATGGGAGACAATATCGAGATTTCTCGATACAACGAAGATGGGGAAGAGGATATTTCCAAGACTGGTAAAGATACGAAAATTATTGAAGATGCTCCAGTTACAAAAATCGTGGCAACGATTCTTCGCTATGCTATCGAAGGAAGCGCGTCTGATGTCCATATTGAGCCTATGCGAGATAATATGCGAGTCAGGTTTCGAGTTGACGGCGTATTGAATACCAGTCTTATCTTGCCGATCAATATTGAGTCATCTGTTTCCGCCCGTATTAAAGTTCTCTCCAATATGAAGCTCGATGAAAAACGCAAGCCTCAAGACGGGCGTTTTTCTGCAAAGATTGACGGCAGAAAGATCGATTTCCGCGTTTCTACTTTTCCAACATATTTCGGCGAGAAAGTGGTGATGCGAATCCTCGACCAAGAAAAGGGAGTGAAAAAACTTGATGAAATGGGTTTGAGCGAAAGAAATCTTACTCTTATTAAAGATGCGATTACTCGGCCATATGGGCTTATTCTTATTTCCGGTCCTACCGGCTCCGGAAAGACCACTACTCTTTACTCAATGCTCAATGAAATTGATCGCGAGGAGAACAACGTGCTTTCTCTTGAGGACCCAATTGAATACAACGTGCCGGGAATGAGTCAGTCTCAAGTACGCCCGGAAATCGGATATACTTTTGCAAACGGTCTCCGTACCACGCTTCGTCAGGACCCAGATGTGATCATGGTCGGTGAAATTCGAGATAAAGAGACAGCAAAACTTGCTGTGCAGGCTGCGCTTACAGGACATCTCGTACTTTCGACCATTCACACCAATAATGCCGCGGGAGTCATCCCCCGACTTATAGATATGGGAGTGGATCCATACCTCATTGCGCCGACACTTATTCTCGCTATTGCCCAGAGACTTGTCGTAAAGATTGCTCCAAATTCCGGCAAGATAATTCCAATCGAAGGAAGCCTAAAAGCTATGATTGATACAACATTTGCCGATGTCCCGGAAAAATACAAAAAGGAAATCAAAATCCCAGATCATATTTTGGGAATTGCTCCAACTCCAGAATGTCCTACCGGCACTCGCGGAAGAGTTCCCGTCTTTGAAGTCCTCAAGATGGACAAAAATCTTGATGGCATACTCTTGAAAAACCCGGTTGAGACCGAGATCATGAAAGTGGCAAGAGAACAGGGGATGTTTACGATGAAAGAAGACGGCTTTATGAAGGCGTTTCGGGATGAGATTCCATTTGAAGAGGTAAATAAGCTCTAAGAAAGAGGTGGATATGCCTTCTTCCCACGCGCTCTTTGGTATATAATGAAAGTGACCTTTTAAATAACTCGTATGGAAAAAGATAAAATATGTAAATTGCTCATAGTTGACGACGACAAATTCCTTCTCGATATGTATTGCATGAAATTCAGAAAGGGCAATTTTGAAGTGCGCGGATCAGCGAGCGGAGCCGACGCTTTGGTAAATATGCGCGGAGGATTTATACCAGACATTCTTATTCTCGATCTTGTTATGCCGACGATGAGCGGATTCCAACTCCTCGAGACATTGAAAGCGGAGCATCTCATTGATAAGGCGATTGTCGTTGTTCTTACAAATCAAGGCCAGTCTCCTGATATTGAAAAAGCAAAAAAAATGGGAGTAGACGGTTACATCGTAAAGGCCTCAACGATTCCTTCGGAAGTCGTGGAGCAGGTGGTGAAAATTTACGGAGAAAAAAAGAAAAAATAAATATTATTTATATAGCGAAGACCCCTCGGGTGTCTTTCTTTGAAAAAGAATGGATTATAAAAAAGAACTTGAAGATCTTATCGAAATCGTGATCCGAGAAGGGGGATCCGATATTCATTTTTCGGAAGGAATGCATCCGACCATTCGAGTCTCTGGCTTTCTCGTTCCAATCAATAAAAAGCCTGTTCTTACAAAGGCTGATACGCTTGGATTCATTACGGAGCTTTTGAATAGGGAAAAGAAAGAGCTCTTTCTTAAAGAACAGGAAACGGATTTTTCATATGCATATGGGGATAAGGCTCGCTTTCGAGGCAACGCTTTCTTTCAAAAAGGCTCTATTGGAATCGCGCTTCGTCTTATTCCAACAGTCATTAAAACGCTCCAAGACCTTCATTTGCCGCCTATTATAGAGACATTTACCAAAAAACAGCAAGGTTTCTTTCTCGTGGTGGGTCCGGTGGGTCAGGGAAAGACCACTACGCTTGCAAGTATGGTTGAAATGATCAATAACGATCGGCCGGAACACATTATTACCATTGAAGATCCGATTGAATTTATTTATGAACCGAAGAAATGCATTATTGACCAACGAGAAGTGCATATTGATACCAAGGATTTCCATGTGGCGCTTCAAAGTATTTTCCGTCAGGATATCGATGTCCTAATGGTGGGAGAAATGCGAGGACTTGAAACTATCTCAACCGCAGTGACTGCTGCCGAGACCGGGCACTTAGTGCTTTCGACACTCCATACTAACAATGCTGCCCAGACGATTGATCGAATCATCGACTCATTTCCGCCGGACCAGCAGGATCAGATTCGCACGCAGCTTTCTGAATCAATGTCAGGTATTTTCTCGCAACGTCTCATTCCTCGTATTTCCGGCGGGCTTATTCCTGCATACGAGCTTCTTATCAATACGAACGCCGTGGCCAATCTTATCCGTGAAAAGCGCACCCATGAGATAAATACTGTTATTGAGACAGGCATTGATGAGGGAATGATCGATATGAACAGATGTCTCGCTGATCTTGTCCGCCAAGGAGAGATAAGTGTTGAAAATGCGTATCTTCGATCGTTTAATCCAAAGACGCTTCAAAAACTTCTTTAATTTTTTCGCATGCTTTTTAATTACACGTCAGTAGACAATAAAGGACAGTCTATCCCTGGTTCGATTGAGGCAGTCAATATTGATATTGCGATTAATTCTCTACAAAGAAGAGGGCTTGTTGTTTCGTCTATCACTCCGGCAGATGCTCCACAAGGATTTCTTAAAAAGAATATTTCTTTCTTTGATCGAGTGCCAAACGGGGCTGTTGTCATTCTTGCCCGCCAGATCTCAACCCTTTTCGAGGCGCAGGTTTCTGCTCTTCGGGTCTTCCAGCTTCTCGGAGAACAGCAAGAGAATATCACGCTTAAGAAAGCGCTCGGAGTGATCTCCTCCGATCTTCAGGGCGGTTCGACTATTTCAAAAGCCCTGGCAAAATATCCAAAAATCTTTTCAGACTTTTTTGTCAATATGGTTGTGTCAGGAGAAGAGTCTGGAAGGCTTGACCAAACATTTCAATTTTTGGCGGATTATCTTGACCGTTCTTATGCAGTGACGATGAAAGTGAGGAATGCTCTTATTTATCCGGCATTTATCATTATTACTTTCTTTGTGGTGATGATCCTTATGTTTACCATGGTTATTCCTCGTATCAGCGCAATCCTTATAGATTCTGGGCAGAGTATTCCGTTTATTACGCAAGTTATCATCGTCATTAGCAATTTTTTTGTAAATTATGGGGTGTTCCTATTTATTCTTGTCGCAATTGGCGGTATTTTCTTATTTCGATTCTTCCGCACAGATGCAGGAAGTGCGTCTATTTCTCGTTTCAAAATTACAGTTCCTTACATAGGAGTGTTGTATAAAAAACTCTATCTTTCACGAATCTCTGACAACTTAAACACTATGATTTTGTCAGGTATTCCGATGCTTCGAGTGCTTGAAATTACAACTTCTGTCGTGGGAAACAAAGTGTACGAAGATATTCTCAAGCGCTCTTATGAAGCAGTGAAAGCCGGAAGCGCTCTTTCGGACGCATTTGCCAAAAGTCCAGAGATTCCAGGAATTATGATGCAGATGATCAAAGTGGGAGAAGAGACTGGAGAGCTCGGGAACATTATGAAAACGCTTGCCAAGTTCTACCAAAGGGAAGTGGAGACAACTGTCGATACTCTCGTGAGTCTTATTGAGCCAGCTATGATTATCGTTTTGGGAGTTGGTATAGGATTTCTCCTTGTATCTGTTCTCCTTCCTATCTATAACCTTTCATCAGCATTTTAAAAGAAAAAATAAGCCCCGCCCTGTTTTCAGGGCGGGGCTTATGGGTTATCCACATCTCCTATTTTCCATTTTGAACGTTGTTGTATAATAGAAACACAACCGAATATGGTTTTCTCAAGGCGATACTTGAGAAAGAAGGTCGGCCGAGTTGCGCAAACGCGTATTCTCGGTAAAAACCAATTATAGTAAAATTATTAACAATATTATTAGTAAAAATTAAATTATGAATAAGAAAAAAGGTTTTACACTTATCGAACTCTTGGTGGTTATTGCAATCATCGGTATTCTTTCAGCAATCGTCCTTGCATCTTTGAGCTCCGCACGAAGCAAAGCACAAGACGCGAAGACCCAGGGTCAACTTTCAAGTATGAGAGCAGCGGCCGAGATTTATTACGGTAACAACAGCAACTATGGAGCCATGGCAGCTCTTAACGGTACGACATGTACTGGTGGTGCTTTCTCAGACTCCGGTTCTGGTATGGCAAACCTTGTTGCCTCGACCAACTACGCTAACGGTGCTTCTCCTCTTTGTGCTACAGATGCAAACCCAGCAACAAAATGGGCAGCGTGGCACGTCTTGAGCACAGGTAGCTTCTTCTGCGTTGATAACAGCGGTTCGGCAAAAGTAGAAGGAACTTCTACGCTCCCATCTTCTGCTAGTCCAGTATGTCCATAAGGAGATACTAATTGTTTAGACTGTTGATAAATAAAACACCACACATGTGGTGTTTTATTTATCAACAGATGGCCTTGTGATACATTCTTCTATATCCTATAATAAAGACTGTTATTTTATTAGGCAAAACTATACTACTCATAAAGTAAAGATATGCAAAGACAAGGAATCACCTATCAAAATCTTACAAAGGATTCAAAAGGTTTTACACTCATCGAACTCTTGGTGGTTATTGCAATCATCGGTATCCTTGTCGCTATCATACTTGCATCTCTTTCCTCTTCCCGTCTAAAGAGTGCTGATGCTGGTATTCAAAGCGAACTTCTACATGCCAGGAATCAAATAGAACTTTACTATGCCGCCAATGGAAATTATGGGACCGCACTGTTTACTGCTGGTCAATGTAATGCCACGACAACGGGTACTGTATTTAAAAACGATACTAAAGTGCAAGCGATTCTCAATAATGCCGGTTATATAAGTAACGGGACAGATTTGACTCGGGGAAATTGCGTCTTAACGGGGACTTCGATCGCTACTTCATGGGCTATCTCAATGCCTCTCAAAACTAATAGTATATACTTTTGGTGTGTTGACAGTATTGGTGCTTCTCGACAAGTTCAGCCATCGGGTGGAGACCTAGGATTTAGTG
The DNA here is from genome assembly GCA_028710915.1 of Minisyncoccota bacterium. Classification (GTDB taxonomy): domain Bacteria; phylum Patescibacteriota; class Minisyncoccia; order Phycocordibacterales; family JAQTLZ01; genus JAQTLZ01. The sequence continues at coordinate 7,932 of JAQTTF010000007.1, forward strand.
GGGGTGCTTGTAAATAATTATAGATTTCGAATCTTTAATAAAAAATCCCTTTGGGGATTTTTTATTATATAATAAGACTAATGATTTTATTTTTGGAACTCTTTATTTTCGTCTTCGGTCTTATCGTCGGGAGCTTCTTGAATGTAGTAATACTCCGCTATAACACAGGCACTACAATAGGTGGACGTTCATATTGCTTCTCGTGTGGGGAAATACTCCATTGGTATGAACTTGTTCCACTCTTTAGCTTTCTAGTACAAATGGGTAGGTGTCGGTCCTGTAAAACGAGAATCTCTTGGCAGTATCCTCTCGTTGAAGGAGTTGCTGGATTTCTCTTTCTTTTCACTTTTATTTCTTTTCCATTTGCATCGTCTGCCGACCTTTTTCTTATTTTCTTCTACCTCGTTATCGAAAGTATCCTTGTTGTTATTACTGTCTATGATATTCGGCACAAAATTATTCCTGACGGAGTTGTCTACGCCTTTGCGGTTCTTTCTCTGGCTAAAATTTTAGTGACGACTCCATTCCAAGCACTTTTTCATTTTCCCGCTCTCTGGAATCTCCTCGCAGGGCCCATTCTTTTTTCTCCGTTTTTCCTTTTGTGGGTTATCTCAAAAGGCAGGTGGATGGGACTGGGGGATGGCAAGCTAGCCTTCGGCATTGGCTGGTTTCTAGGTCTTGCATACGGCGTTTCTGCTATTATCCTGGGCTTTTGGATCGGAGCAGGAGTAAGTTTATTACTGCTTCTCCTTCAGAAAATAGCGAAGGGGAATACTTCGTTGTCTTTGGGTGTCAAAAACCTTACAATGAAGAGTGAGATTCCGTTTGGTCCGTTCCTCATTCTCGGCACTCTTTTGGTACTTTTCTTTCACATTGATATTGTGGGTCTCAAATACTTTCTTTAGTCTCTATGGCGTCTTTCTTTAAAAATATTTTAGCGAAGTGTAAACATATGAGGAATGTTATGCGCGGCTTCACTTTGGCTGAGCTTGTCGTGGTCATAGCCATCATGATTATTGTGACTACAGTAGTCCTCTATAATTACCAGAATTTTAATAGCACGACGCTTGTGACCAACTATGCCTATGAAGTTGCTTTTGCTATTAAAGAAGCACAAGTATATGGCTTGAGTGTACTTAGTGCGGGAAATTCATTCCAGCAGGGCTACGGAATTCATTTTGATAATAATAGCTTGAATTCTCCGGCTAATTTTTTTCTTTTTGCTGATATGCCACTTGCGACAAGTTCTCCTGTTGGAGATGGAATATTTGCTTCTACCACTGATTCGCGCGTAAAAACGTATAATTTTGTGGGGAATTATAAAGTTGCGAAATTCTGTGCTTTCAATAGCGCAGGAAATTCGACTTGTGGATCAACAGTAGGTCAAGAGATTAATAATAGTCTAGATATAACGTTTGTCAGGCCAAATCCAGATGCGCGCATCGTTATATATGATAAATTGTTAAATAAACAAGACAAGATGAGTCGTGCCGAGATTACTATTGTCTCTCCTCAAAATGCTAGTACGACCAAGATGATTACAGTATATTCAACGGGCCAAATATCAATAAAGTAAATCTATGGAACATCTTTTTAAAAAAACAAAATCTACAAATGGTTTTACTTTGATTGAAATGATGGTGGCAGTCTCTATTTTTGCCATTATTATGACTATTAGTATGGGCGCGCTCCTCAATATCATCAGTCTCAATAAGAAATCACAGGCGGTAAAGACTATAATGAATAATTTAAATTTCGCACTGGAAGAAATGTCCCGAGATTTAAGATTCGGTGCTGGGTATGATTGTGTAAAGCGAGGCGTTGGTTACAGTTCGAGCGGGTCCAATTGCTCTTCCTTCTCTGTGAATTCACCACCGACATATGTTTCTTTCAAGTTTCATGGAATCAGAGACTTGCCTGGAGTAACGAGGACCATTTCATATTATTTAGTACCACTCGCGCAGCCACTCAATGGGGATAATAATTGTTCTCAGATTTGGAAATATAGTTTTGATGGTACAAACGTATCCGATAATCCCATAACCGCTCCCGAAGTATGCATTCAAGATAATTATACTCATAGTGCTTCGTCTGGTCTCAAGCTCTATGTTATAAGTCCTGGAACAGGAATAAGTGACAATACCCAAGCAAGAGTTCTTATTCTTGTGTCGGGATATACAGGAACTGGTAAAACCCAAACCGTTTTTAATCTCCAGACTACTGTTACCGAACGTCAACTTAATATTTAATGAAATACGCGTCTTACAAAATAATGAGGACTTCGAATCGGGGCTTCACCTTGATCGAGACTCTAGTCGCAATATCTATTCTTATGATTGCGGTTATCATACCATTAAGTATTGTGGCTGGAGCCCTTCAGTCTTCATATTATGCTCGAGACCAGATTACTGCGGCATATCTGGCTCAAGATGCCATAGAATATATTAGAAGTTTGAGAGACGGCAATGCTATAAGCATATCTAATGGCACTTCTCCTTCTCCGTGGTTTGGTCAGCTTGATTCTTTTTGCACAGATGCTGATCCAACAAGAGGATGTGATGTTGACACGATAAGCGGCGGTGGAACTCATAGTACGGGCACCCAGCAACCCAATGCTTCGAATAAAGCATTAAAATACGAAGACTCAACTGGCCTTTACCACGCTTCTTGGTGGACGGGTACTGGTAGCAGTTCTCGATTTACTCGAGATTTGAAGGTTACAGGGGCCGCTCCAGAGTATAAAGTAACTGTCATTGTGACATGGACTGGCAGTGGTGCTGGTAACAAAAGTATAAAGGTGAGCGAGTCGCTCTTTGACGTTTGGCAGTAAAATAATATGAAGACATTTTTTAAAAAAAAGAAACAGTATATAAAAAAGCAAGGGATCACTGTTCTCGTAGCATCTCTTGTCGCGAGCATTCTCCTTGCGATAGGCCTTTCTATTTTCAACACCACAGTTAAAGATCTCTTTTTTGCATCTACTGCAAAGGAGTCGGAAATCGCTTTCTATGCTGCGGATACTGCTGCAGAATGTGCCCAGTATTGGGATTATCATGGGGGGGGAGCTTTTGCTACTTCTACACAAACAGTGTCTACTCCTATAGGAGGAAATACTTTTGTCTGCTCGGCTCAAGATATTACAACAAGCAACTGGAGTGCTCCAGTTCATACTGGAGTGACAATCTTTCGACTTAATTTCCCCGGTAATCCCATTGCGTGTGCAGACGTAACTGTGACTAAAACGCCTTCAGGAGATTCTGTAAACAGTCTTACTACAATAAGTACTTTTGGCTATGATGGTTCTTGTACTAGTATTAATTCTCGCACTGTACAAAGAGGCGTTCAGTTTAGCTACTAAACATTTTATTCACGTCGACGGGTGTTCCATCGACGTGAATTTCGTTTGCACGAAATTCAGAAAATTCTGGCGAAAATAGTTGTTTTTTCCTATACTATCCGTATGCCCAGGCCCCCCAAAGAGGTTTTAGAGCGTCTCACAAAACTCAAGAAGACAATTGAGGAACTTCGCTATGAGTACCATGTTTTAAACAAGTCCTCCATTTCTCCTGAGGCGCTGGATTCTTTGAAGCATGAACTTGTTGAAATTGAGACAAAATATCCGGAGCTAGTGACGAGCGATTCTCCAAGCCAGCGTGTGGCAGGGGAACCTCTCAAAAATTTTGAAAAAGTGAAGCATAAAGTGACACAATGGTCTTTGAATGATGCCTTTACCGAAGAGGAAATTAAAAATTTTGATGAGCGGGTAAAACGATTTTTGCGTGACAAGGGAATTTCGGAGACGCCGACTTATACCTGCGAATTAAAAATCGATGGACTTCATGTCGTTCTTGAATATGAAAAAGGATTTTTGAAAACCGCGGCAACTCGAGGTGACGGGACTGTCGGCGAAAATGTGACGATGAATGTCCGTACGATTGAGTCGGTGCCGCTTAAACTCTCAAAACTGGTTTCTATTATTGCTGAAGGAGAAGTGTGGATGGGAAAGCGTCAACTTGAAGCGCTTAACCGCGAGGAAATGGAAAAAGGTAGGGAGCCATACGCCAATCCCAGAAATGTATCTGCCGGATCGATTCGACAGCTTGATCCGAAAATTGCCGCTTCGAGGAAGCTTGATACTTACGTCTACGATTTATCCCTTTCAAATGAGGAGTTACCAATTTCGCAGGAAGAAGAATTAAAAACGCTTCGCGAACTTGGTTTTAAAGTCAATTCAAATTTCAAGCACTGCAAAAGCGTTGACGAGGTTATCAAGTATTGGAAAGAATGGGAGAAAAAACGCGATAGTGAAGACTATCTTCTTGATGGCGTAGTCGTAAAAGTGAATGACAGAAAACTTCAAGACGCGCTTGGATATACTGGTAAAGCTCCAAGGTGGGCCATTGCGATCAAGTTTGCTGCGGAACAAGTCACAACTGTGGTGGAAAATATTGCGCTCCAAGTCGGGCGTACCGGAGTACTCACTCCTGTCGCACATCTGCGGCCCGTCTCTGTCGCCGGCTCAACGGTATCTCGTGCGACACTTCATAATGAAGATGAAATCAAACGGCTTGATGTGCGCGTGGGTGACACGGTAGTACTTCAGAAAGCAGGAGATGTTATTCCAGATATTGTAAAAGTGGTGACAGAAATGCGCACAGGGAAAGAAAAAGCTTACAAATGGCCAACACATGTTCCCGAATGCGGAGATGATGGGAAAATTGAGAGGATTCCAGGGCAAGCGGCGTGGCGGTGCGTGAATAAAAATTCTTTTGCGCAGCAGAAACGAAAGTTTTATCATTTTGTATCAAAAAAAGCATTCGATATCGAGCATGTTGGCCCGAAAAATATTGATATGCTTCTCGACAACGGTCTTATCGCAGATTTTGCGGATATTTTTAGTTTGGAGAGAGGGGATTTGCTAACACTTCCGAGAATGGCGGAAAGATCGGTAGATAATATGCTTTCATCGATCGACAAAGCTCGAAAGGTACAATTTGCTCGATTTATTATTTCTCTCTCAATTCCACAAGTGGGCGAAGAAACGGCGAATGATTTGGCGAATCATTTTGAAAAGCTCCCGAAACTTCGCGAGGCGACATTTGAAAAATTGCAGTCAATCTATGGAGTGGGGGATGTAGTGGCAAAATCAATTGTGGAATGGTTTGCGGACAAAAATAATCATAAACTTGTAGACCGATTACTCGAACAGGTAAAAATCATTTCTCCAGAGAAGAAAAGTGCCGGCTCGCTTCCGCTCGCCGGCCTCACCTTCGTTCTCACCGGCACTCTCTCATCGTTAGATAGAGATGAAGCTGGAACGAAGATTCGAGCGCTCGGCGGAGACGTCTCAAGCTCAGTTTCTAAGAAAACTTCGTATGTAGTCGCGGGAGAAAGCGCTGGCTCAAAACTAGACAGAGCGGTTGAACTTGGTGTGAAAGTGCTAAATGAGGAAGGGTTTTTAAAGCTGCTTCACCCTGTTAAATAAATTTGCTCTGCAAATTTAAAGCTGAAGGCTTTATTTAACAGGGTAAAAAGTGATATAGTTATCGCTATGATTTCAACCCAGGATATAGAAAAGCTCGCAGGTCTTGCCCGAATTGAGCTGAAAGAAGAGGAAAAAGCGAAACTCGCAAAAGAGATTGATAGCATTTTGGGCTACATTGACCAGATAAAACTCGCCGGCTCAAAAGACATTGCTCGGGTAAAGGAGCCTGTCAGGAATGCATTTCGGTACGATACAGATGCTCATGAATCTGGCGCGCATACAGATGCCATAGTTTCTGAATTTCCAAGAAAGGAGGGAAATTATTTGAAAGTGAAAAAGATACTCTGATGAAGATAGATCTGAATAACTTAACGATACAGAAAGCGCACGATCACCTTGTGAAAGGAGATTTTTCGGCTGTGGAACTTGCTGAAGCCTATTTATCTGAGATTTCAAAAAAGAATAAAGATATCAATGCATACTTGGAAATTTATGAGGACGTGAAAAAACAAGCCGAGGAAGCGGACAAAATGATAAAAGCGGGGAAAGGGAGAATACTCACGGGAATTCCGCTTGCTCTCAAGGATAATATTTTACGCAAGGGAAATATCGCAAGTTGCGCTTCAAAGATTCTTGCGAATTATCACGCCACGTACGATTCGACTGCAATTGCAAAGCTCAAAAAAGAAGGAGTAGTTTTTCTCGGTCGCACCAATATGGACGAGTTTGCCATGGGAAGCTCGACTCAAAATTCTGCCTACGGCGTGACTAAAAATCCTCACGACATGTCTCGTGTTCCTGGCGGGTCTTCCGGCGGTGCGGCAGCAGCAGTTTCAATGAATGGAGCACTTGCTGCTCTTGGAACGGATACAGGAGGTTCGGTGCGTCAGCCAGCAAGTTTCTGCGGACTGGTGGGACTGAAGCCTACGTACGGATCAATTTCTCGCCATGGCATCATCGCTATGGGTTCTTCGCTTGATCAGATTGGTCCAATTACGAAGACGGTGACTGACAATGAAATTCTTTGGAAAGCACTTCGAGGGAAAGATATTTTTGACGGAACAACAATAAGTGAAGATACCTATCCAAAGTTGCCGCTTCACGGAAAGAAAAAACCCATAGTCGGCATTCCGTACTCCTTTATGAATCAAGGGATCGATAAAGAAGTAATGAAGAATTTTGAAGAGTCAGTACGCAAATTGAAATCTCTCGGATATGAAATAGAAGATATTTCGCTTCCTAACATCGGCTATTCGCTTGCCGTTTATTATGTGCTCATGCCAGCTGAAGTATCTTCCAACCTCGCCCGTTTTGACGGAGTAAAATACGGGCTTCACGCTGAAGGGAAAAATCTTATCGAAGATTATGTGAAAACTCGCGCACAGGGTTTCGGTCCGGAAACTCGTCGCAGAGTGATTCTTGGAACCTACGTACTTTCTCACGGATATGCTGATGCCTATTACAACAAAGCCAATCAGGTCAAAGCGCTGCTTCAAAGTGATTTTGAAAAGGTGTATAAAAAAGTAGATCTTGTTCTTACTCCGACGACTCCAACTCCGGCATTTAAGATAGGGGAAAAAACTGACGATCCGGTGCAAATGTATCTTGCCGATATTTTCACTGTCACGGCAAACATCGTTGGCGGACCGGCGCTCACCGTGCCTTCAGGTTTTTTGGAAGTTCAAGGGAAAAAGTTGCCGCTCGGTATCCAGTTCACCGCTCCAAACGGTCGGGAAGATCTGCTTTTTGCTGTGGGAAAAGAATTTCTAGGAGAGTAGTTTCTTGGTATATAATAATGCCTATAGACAGCTATGAATCCTTCACCCTCCTTTCTTGAATACTTTTTTGCTTCGATTATAGATTTCATTACGAAATTTACACTTTCAGGCTTTCTTGATTCGTGGAGTTCTTTTTATTCGACCTTGAAAATTTTTGGGGCAATATTAAGTCTTATTCTTATCTTTCTCTGTATCTACGCGGAAATTGGCCTTCGTAATGTCGAAAAATTGGAAGACGAACATGAGCGGCATCTTCTAGAACATTATAAAGCTCATGCAAGCGGGGGCGGTCATGCGTCTTCAAATACAAGATGGCTTAAAATTATTGATCATATCAATTCAAAAAGTTCGAGCGATTGGAGATTGGCAATTCTTGAATGCGATATCATTCTCGATGAAATGCTTTCCAAAATGGGATATCACGGAGAAACCGTGAGTGATAAATTAAAAGCGGTTGAACCGAACGATTTCACCTCTATCAATAGCGCATGGGAAGCTCACAAAATACGAAATGCCATCGCTCACGAGGGGAGTGACTTCTTGATTTCTGAAAGAGAAGCAAAACGAATTATCGGTCTCTACGAAGTTGCGTTTAGAGAATTTAAATTCATTTAGATTTCCCTCTGGGTTCTCTTGCAAAAACTGCTTTTTGCGGTATAATTCTACTTTACGAATAGCGGGGTAGGGTAACAGTATCCCGTCAGGCTCATAACCTGAAGATTGTCGGTGCGATTCCGACCCCCGCAACAAGAATAGAAAACAGCCCGCAATGCGGGCTGTTTTCTATTCTGTGAGGGGGAGTTCGCAAACTGCTTTGCGAACGTTCGGAATCGCAAGACGGAATATGTCGCCGTTAGTAAACGGCGACTATGAGTCGGGGTAGCGAAAATTTTTTCGGGTAGAAAAAATTATTTGTGACCGATCCGGGGGGACTTCGTAACAAGGTGTGATAACTCGTGACCGAACTTCCGACCCTTTATTTTTGTATACAAAGAAACCCGCAGCGCAGATCTCTCTGTGTTGCGGGTTTAAATCCGAACCTAACAATCAATATGTTCTGATGCGCCGTGACCGGTAAAATATCACCGACCATGCTACAAGAATCACCACCCACGTCATTGGGTTTGTCCACGGCCGTTCTTGATACCATGCGAAGTTGCATGATGCCAGAATGATGTGTGACCCAAGAAAAACGTGAAAGGCCAGGAGAGATGATATTGCGATGAGATGGTATTTCTTCACCTTGGGGGTGTAGAAATAAAATTCAAGCAGTATCACGATCGTCCACCACATATAGATGAGGTGTAGATGACCGGCTTCTGTCATCCTGTGATGTACGAAAAGCGCATCTGACAGGTCGCTTCTTTCCCATATAGCATGCATTACTGCACTTATGAGTGCTCCCCCGGGTATAATAGCTATCACCTCTCTTGAACTCCACGAAGAACTGTAGAGTCCGACTATGATAACAAGTACCGGAGTGATGATGAGAAGATCACCCCAAAATACTGCTTCGTGAGCCATGAGCGGAATTCCTTCGCTCGTTCCTCCCTGCAACATCTGCAAAGGGGTAAACCATCCATCTTGGTAAGCGCACCATCCCTCTACGGAGATGATGCTGACGCTCACCAATGCAACAAGAATCATTCTCCCGAGCATGTACGTCTTCCTCCGTAAATGGGCCTGTTTGGCCGGTGAATTCAATGAACGTCTTTTCCTTTATCCCAGCCCTTATTATACACCATTTTTCTATTAAAGTCAATATTTGAGGATTTTCTACACAATGCCAGGATTCTCCCTTTGTCTATGGTATATTTATAGCCATGATTTCAAATACTCTTATTCATCTCCTTATCACCTACAAGTACGCTATCCTCTTTCCGCTTGCTTGTTTTGAAGGCCCGATCATTTCTCTCTTTGTCGGGTTTATGGTTTTTATGGGTTATATTAATTTTTTGCCAGCTTATATCGTGCTTCTTTTTGGCGATATTATTCCTGACAGCGTCTACTACTTTATTGGCCGTTACGGAAATAAGACAAATCTTTTGGCAAAGTATGGTTCTAAATTCGAATTTGTATCCAAGAACATCAAGCTCATAGAATATCTCTGGAGGGATCACGGAAAGAAAACAATGTTTTTCTCGAAGCTTGCATACGGATTAAGCACCCCATTTCTTGTCAGTGCTGGGCTCGTGAATATGTCTTGGAGAAGATTTATTTCCTACGCGCTACCAGTGACCATTCTTCAATATGCTGTATTTATGACTGCAGGCTATTTTCTTGGTTCTTCATATTTCGTAGCTGCAAAATATATTCAGGATGCGGGAATCATTATTGCTGTTCTTATTCTCACGGCGTTTGTATTTCTGTATAAATATTTCTCCCGATATGCAAAGAAGAAAATTACCGAAATGGAAATCGAGGAAGAGACAAAATCAGAATGAAAATAGCTTTTTTTACCGATAATTTTTATCCTGAAATAAGCGGGATTACCGACACTCTGCTTATTACTGGGCAGGAGCTTGTGAACCGCGGGCACAGTGTTGCTTTCGTCTGTCCTCGATATGCCGAAAGTGATTATAAAAAAGCAAAATTATCTCGTGAGAAAGATAACCCGAGACTAAAAGATTTTACTATTCATCATATGCCTTCAGTCGTCTTTCCAGGTTCTGCTACTGGCCAGTCTCGCATCGCTATCCCTATTGGCAGTACGCTTCCATTTATAAAAAGATTCAAACCGGACATCATTCATACTAATATGCCTTTCGGAGCGGGGATCGATGCGCTCATCTGCGCAAAATCTTTTGGTATTCCATTTGTAGGGACAAATCACACGCCGATTGAAGAATTTATGGCTTATGGTCCGGTACATGGTCCTACAGCTCTCCGCTCCGCTCAAAAATATTTTGCTTGGTATTACAACCGCTGCCAGTTTATCACTGCTCCTTCGGCGGGGCTTCTTGTGAATATGAGAAAGTTTGGATTAAAAATTCCAAGCCACGCTTTGGCAAATCCAGTCCTTCTCAATAATTTTTCTGTACCGACTGTGAACGAGAAGGAAAGTCTGAAGAAAGAATTGAATTTAGCGCAAGATGTCGTTTTATATGCCGGCAGATTATCTCCTGAAAAACATATCGATGTAATATTGCGGGCAGTCAAGAAATTAAGAGAAACTCTGCCCGAAATTATTTTAGTGATTACTGGACACGGCTCGGCGGAGAAAGATTTGAAAAATCTGGCAAAGGAGCTCGGCGTTGAAAAAAATGTCCGATTTACCGGCTTTGTGGATATCGGAGAATTGGCAAAATATTACAAGGCAGCAGATGTTTTCTCTATCATGAGTACGGCGGATACTCAATCTATTGCTCTTATGCAGGCATATGCTTGCGGACTATCTGCTGTGGGGGCAAGTTCAAATGGACTCAAAGAATACTTGAAATCGGAATGCAGTTTTCAAGTTGAGCCGGGTGATGTCGAGGCTTTGGCAGAAAAACTCGGTTTCCTTTTGAAGGATAAAAATATGGCGGAGGAAATGGGAAAGGCTGCGGTAAAATATGTTTCTGAACTTTCTCCGTCGAAAATAGGGGATGAGTGGGAAAGGATTTTCCAGGAGGGAATAAAAAAGTATCATGCAGGCCGAAAATACAAACCCGCGAATTAGTCTTATCATCTGCGCTCACAATGAGGAGAAACACATTGGGGAGTGTCTTCGATCTGTTATAAAAAATTCAGGAGGCAAACTTCACGAAATTATTGTAGTGGATAATGCTTCAACCGACAGGACAAAAGAAATTGCCGAGAGTTTTCCAGGAGTTCGAGTTTCTCACGAAAAAAATAAAGGCCTTATTCGCGCTCGCGCTCACGGCCACACCAAAGCGAAAGGGGAGATTCTTGCTTTCATAGATGCCGACACCAAAATGCCTCCGGGCTGGGTGGATACTGTGATCGATGAGTTTAAAAAAGACAAAAATCTAGCGTGCCTTTCTGGTCCCTATATTTATTTTGATATCCCAAAATGGAAGCAGGCGTTAGTTGCTGTCTATTGGCATGGACTGGCGTTTCCTATTTATCTTCTTGTCGGATTTATGGCAGTGGGAGGAAATTTTGCTATTCGAAAAGATGTTCTCGATAAAATGGGGGGATTTGATACTTCAATCGAATTTTATGGAGAAGATACGAATATTGCGCGCCGGGCGAGTAAATTTGGAAAAGTGAAATTCAAACTAAGCATGCCGATGCATACGTCCGGCCGACGTCTTACACACCACGGAATTTTTAAGACTTCCGCACTTTATATTTCCAATTTCCTCTCAGAAGTGATTTGGCATAAACCGATCACAAAAAAGTATAAGGATGTGAGATAAGATTTACTCAACCTTTTTCTTCGGAATTCTCACAGGGCTATCCATATAATGAATAATTTTGCTCAATTGGGATGGCGTCTCAGCTCTTTTTTCTTTTGATACGTGGCGGTTTCCCTTTAAAATTTCTTTTCTTGTTAAATTTCCTTTTCGCATTCCCATATCATGTTCAGGAAAGGGAGTTAAGTTCCGAAGCATTTTGCCAGTAATATTCTTCGGTTCTTCATCAACTGCCTCATAAAGCCCTACTTTCTCTGGTAATTGTATTCCTCTCTCTTGCATATCCAGGAGAACTTTTTTGAATGCTCTGAAAAAGACATCATAAAAATAACGCTGGCGGTCTTCGTTATGTTTTTCCCCGATAAGAGGAATGTTAGTTTGTATGCCGACTTCGCCGATCTCGTATTCTTTGCCCATTTCGGCGACCTTTTCCATAACTTTCTGCAATAACCCCAGTTGTTTAAATATTTCCTTTCCATTTTCAGCTTTCTCGCCAAGAGGTATGTGCCACATCCCAGGATAATAATCGATCGCCAAAACATCGAAATGTTCCAAAACCTCCTTCCGGGTTTCTAAATATTCTTCAATTTCTGTTCCGAGTTTTACTCTGTTAAATGTTGCTTTGGATATCGCTTGCGGTAAATTGCCGGCGAAAAGAGTCCCGACAAGTTTAATATCTGAGTTATATTCTTGAAATACTTCTCTGGTCATATCGCAAAGTTTTGCGATATCTTCGCCTTCAATCGGCGTGTAAACGGTATTATTTAATTCGTTAAGAACCTGGATACGAGAAACTGTTTCTCCAGTAGTCTCGCGCGACTTTGCAAGCTGATTTTTTACTTGTTCAGCATAATTTCTATATTCTTCGAAGAATTTTTCTTTATCTGTTTTATAGAGATCCAATGCCCATTGGGGAATGCTGGAAAGAACAATGGTCGGAGCTTCGAGACCGACCTCTCTCATTATCTCTGCTGCTTGCGCATATCGGACAAGCGATTCTTGGTCAAACCCTTTTTCTTTTGGCGCAATTTTATTCCAGCGCCAATCATAACGGACAGAAGTAATCCCATCTTTTTTGATATCCTCATAGAGGTTTCTCAATTGTTCTGGGTTGCCCGCATCAGAATCATCGGGGCTATGATCAGTAACATAAAATTTCAAATGAAACGGCTTGGTTTTTTCCAATCCATTCTCCTCATCCCCCTTCATTTCTGAAGGTTTTTCATTGAATTGTGGCGATTCGAGCATATCTCATTATATAGTTTTTCCACATAAGTTGTTAAGATATGAGGTATACTAGAGAGCATATTATGAAAGCTATTGCCGGAAAATATAAACATTGCATGCAGAGTAAAGGATTCATTTTCTCTGTTGTTCTGTCGCTTATTTTCCTTGTCGCAAGCCTTTTTATCAATTTTTATGCTGGTACATATGCAGCAGAAAAAGCCAGCAGTCCAGTCACTGATATTATCTTGAGCAATACGAGGGCGTATGATCTCGATGGCATCTTTATTTACGGTCCTCTGTATCTTTGGGGAGTCGTTGTGGTGCTCTTGGCCGTTTATTTCCCGCAGAAAATTCCTTTTACCCTGAAGAGTATCGCACTTTTTGTGGTTATTCGTTCGCTCTTTATCACTCTTACTCACATTGGTCCTTTTCCTGCCCACGCGATACTCAATGTAAGTCCTCAAAGTGTTATTTATGATTTCACTTTCGGCGGTGACCTGTTTTTCTCCGCTCATACGGGTCTTCCGTTTCTTATGGCTCTTGTTTTTTGGAAAGAGAAATATCTTCGGTATTTATTTATCGCTTCGTCGATTTTCTTTGGAATTGTGGTTCTCTTGGCCCATCTTCATTACACGATTGATGTGCTTTCTGCATTTTTTATTACCTATACAATCAATCATATAGCGCAGATCTTCTTCAAAAAAGATTTTACTCTTGCAGAAAGCACTGTTTCGGTTCAGATATAAAAATAGAGAACTACTAGAGAAACAATAAATACAGCATATTCTACCAACGCATACGGGTGGAGTTTGAAATACATATTTCGTATCCAGTGCTCATCCCCATATCTTTTCGCGAGAGCATCAATGTCTTCGTGTTTCCATATATAGAGAAATTGTCTTGGCAGTTTTTCTTTTATTGGCGAAGTGTATCTATAGAAAAGTGTGAAATGCCTGTTATCGAAAGGGTAGAGCCATTGAACATCCCAGCCTACGCCGATACTATCGTGTACGAAATGGAAAAAGGAACAAATTGCAAAGAGGATTGCCCAGGAATGGTTAAAGAATCCGATAACAACCATGCCGATCGGAATATACAATAATGGGTAATGAAGAAGGTTTCGATGCCTGTATCCAGTGTTGTATGTTCCGCCTTTTGCAAAATGAATAACAAAGTCTGCGTCCATGAGGAGCGAGAAAAATATGCCCCCGAGAATGAATGCGAGAGATAACCCTAAACCATATAAATGGGCCACAAAGAGGGAAGCCAGTATGCCTACTCCTATATCGAGAAACATGGGAAAAGTATAGCAGGTTTTAGCCAGGGTTTAGTGGCTCGGCGATACGGAAGGATTCAGATTTGGAGGATTTGGCAGTTGAACATTAATCGTCGGGTTGCCGGGATGACTCATGGTATTGAATTGACTTCGAACATACGGAAGTGCGAGTACTATTACTACAATCAGCACGAGAAGTACAAGCACTGCACCTATGACAACTCCTGCTCCAGCACTTGTTGCATTTCCATTATTATTTTCTCCTGGGGTAGGATTGTTTATAACTGTGGTCATATAGAATTTTGAATTATTTATTTACTACATAGTTAATGCCGTTTGATGCTAAATATTATTACACTTGGACAGGAAGTCAGTCGTTTTAATCACAAGTTCTTTCGTTTCATCAACACAAAGAGGGTGTGCTTTCCTTACAGGAACAGTACACCGATTAGGTCTTTTGAAATTCTGATTACAAAATTCCCAAAGCCGCTCAATCGGTTTCAGCACCCATCACGAAAGCGCCCCCGCGCTTTCTAGCCGCGCAAGCAAAAAGTCCCTTTCGGGACTTTTTCTTTGCGCGGCTGATGGGTGCTGACCCCACGACCTCTCCCGTGACAGGGGAGCGTTCTACCGTTGAACTACAGCCGCATTGGCGGAATATAAATGTAGCAGATTTAGTGCTTTCTCGCAAAAAGGTGTCGATGAGTGGAATCGGACCACTGTCTAGGGCTTATGAGTCCCTCGTTCTACCATTGAACTACACCGACATTATGATGTAAACAAATTTCATCTCCTCAGAGAAGATATACGAGAGAGTAGCACAATTTTTTCGATAAATGAAGCGAGCTATGCCTTTTTCTTTCCACAGCATCACTTGGTTGCGTTCTGCTATTCACGGTATAATAAAAAGGAACAAAAAAGACGCTTCGTCGGCGTTTTTAACAGCTCAATAAAAATAATGAAAAAAATATATTCTTTATTACTCCTCTGCCTTTTGGTTTCTGCATCAGTCGTATCCCGCCCGATCTTTGCATCGGCCGATAGCGGATTTCTCGAGACTCCTCAAGTCGATGTAACAGATATTAAGCTTGGAAGCCAGACTTTCAAAAGCGGAGATACTATCTCTGGTAATTTTACTATTGTGAACGGAAGCACGTTCGATGTTCCCGATGTTTCTTACACGATTACTCTTACGGGGAACTATCAAGATGGTATCGCAACAGAAAGTTACGATACGAAAACATTCGGTCCCATTTCTCTTAAATCTCAAGAAGTGAGAACTATTCCATTTTCTTACAAACTTCCTGAGGCTATAAGCGGAGACAATTTGGGTATTCAGATTCGAAATTACTTAAAGACCGGAGTGTCTCTGGGATGGCGAGATACTATGATTACTGTTACTGGAGGAAGTGCTTTTGCGAAAATTACTGATGCACACGTCGCTATTGGTGATAATCAGTTTGGTCTTCAAGATGGTCCGGTGATAAAAAAAGATGAATCAGGATCAGTTGTCGTCACTCTATCAAATACTGGAAGCTCTACGATTTCTGTCATCCCTACGGTCGCTATTTTTGCTCAATCTGCTGTTGGGAAACAGCTCTCGACTCAAACCGGGGTTTCATTCGATATTGCTCCACTAGGAACAAAGACACAGACCTTCTCTCTTCCCACCTTCAATTATGTCGGCGGTGTATACACAGGAGTTGTTTCTTTTCTAGATACTGCTGGTATTACTCGCGCTCCTTCCGTTGCATTTCGTTATATTGTATCGGGTGCCATTGGTACTATCCAATCGATTACTTCAAAGATAACTTCGGTACAAGTGGGAGATACGATTCCTCTTATTGCAAATATTGCCGGCGCTCCTTACGATATCCAAACTGGAGAAGGCGTTGCTACAGGTACAGCACAACTTTCTATTTCGCTTTTTAATGAAAAAGATGAGCTTGTAGGAAAAACCGACAGTGTAGTAGACCTAAATGGCTCTGCTTCACAAAGTTTGAATGTAAGCGCGCTTGTTGGAGCGGTTGCTCTTCGAACAGAAGCGACCCTTTCTTATCAAGGAGCTGTAATATCTTCTTACAATGAAAACTTGTCTGGAAATTATGATGATGAAAAGGCTAAGGCGTTGATAGAAGCCTCAAACCAACTCCCTCTTACTCCCATTATTGCAGTAGGTGCCATTATCCTCATAGGAATTTTGGTTATTATCGCAGTATTCAAGAGAAAGGTTACTTCGACTGCGCTCGTCCTCATTTTCTCGATCGGAGTTCTAGGATTTATATTTTCTTCAGGTTCTATCAGTCTAAAAGCTTCAAACACTGCAGATTCTAATGTGGCGGCTATGTCTGCAGCAGATAAAGCCGCGGCAGCTCAGGCAAAAAAGGATTCAGCTGCGGCTGCGAAAGCAGCAAAGGCAGCAGCAAAACCTATCCGTGCAAGTTTTTTCAAAGTAGACAATAGCAAAGGGAAGCAAATAATGGTCGTTGCACCGTCATACAAGGCTATCGCAAATGGGAAAGGCGTTCCTTGGGAAGATATAGTAGCTAACTTTGAGAAGACACAAAATCCCGATGATTCTAATATCGATGAACTTGATCTTAATGCTGACAGTACCAGTCTCAATCACAAGTGTGTTTGTGCGGATTTGAAAGATCCGAAAAAAAGAGCAAAATGTACTCCTGGCGACCCGGCGTTTAACCAAGCTTTTGCCGATAGAATGACAAAGCTTTCTCGAACGGCTCATGATATTGCTCCAGAGATTTATGTCTCTTCT
>JAQTTF010000008.1 GCA_028710915.1 Minisyncoccota bacterium
AGATCGAAGCGTAAAAGAAATCATCTTGCCTAATGTGGAGAAATTCGTTGAAGAGACTCCGCGTCCAGGAACGATCGGTTCCTCAAGCATGCGCCGAGCAGGCCTCTATCTCAAAGATGTAGTTCTACTCAACTCGAAAAACGCAAACTTCAGATTTTTCTCCCCGGACGAAACTTATTCGAACAAGCTCGACGCAATGTTTGAAGTTACCAAGAGAAGTTTCGTTTGGCCTATTAAAGAGTGGGATAAAGATTTAGCTCCAGACGGCAGAGTGATTGAAATGCTCTCTGAACACTCTCTCCAGGGACTCATTCAGGGATATGTGCTTACTGGCCGGCATGCAATTTTCGCTTCGTATGAAGCTTTTATTCAAGTTGTTTCAAGCATGGCAGATCAATATTCAAAATTTCTCCATGCCGCGCGCGAAATTCCCTGGAGAGGCAAAATTCCATCACTCAATTACATTCTCACCTCTTCCGGATGGAGACAAGAGCATAATGGCTTCTCCCATCAAAATCCCGGCTTCATCAATACCCTTCTCGAAAAGCACGGCTGTTTCATCCATGTCTATTTCCCGCCGGATGGGACATCGACCCTGGCAGTGCTCGAACAATGCATGAAATCAAAAAGCGAGATCAATGTGATTGTCGCTGGAAAAACGCTCGAGCCGCGATGGCTCACATTGCCGGAAGCAAAAAAAGCTCTTGTACAAGGACTTATGACTTGGGATTTTGCATCAGACGAAGACCCAGACATAGTGCTCTCAGGAGTTGGAGATTATCTTACGAAAGAAGTACTCGCCACAATCGACCTCGTCAAAACCGAAGCACCGGAAATCAAAATGCGTTTCGTGAATATTATGGAACTTTCAGCGCTCGGTATCGGCAATTCGGAATGCCGAATTCCCATAGACTTTTCAGAATTCTTCACCAAAGACAAGCCGGTTATTTTCAACTTCCATGGCTATCCGGAAACTTTGAAACAAGTGCTTTTTGATTTCGAAAATGCGCTCGACCGTTTTTCCGTCCATGGCTATGTCGAGAATGGTTCGACGACGACCCCGTTCGATATGCAGATTAGAAATAAAACGAGCAGATGGCATTTAGCAATGGAAGTATTCGAGAGAATGGCAAAAGCCGGGGTTATTTCAAAAGAAAAGGCAAAAAGCTTGATTGAAAAATACACAGCCAAACTTGCCGAGCACCGAGAATACATCATTAAGAATGGAATTGATCCGGAAGAAATAGAAAATTGGAAATGGACAAGATAACCGAAAAAAAATATCTCGTACTCGATCCCGGGAGCGCTTCAAAAAAGTGTGCTCTCTACGTAGATGCAACAGAAGTTTTCAAAATCCATCTCGAAAAAGAGAATGGAAAATTTATCGGCGAAACAACCACGAAGGCAGGCAAAGAAAAAATTTCGCTTACAGAGAGAGAATACCGCTCTGCCTTTGTGTATATTTTGGATCTTCTCAAAAAAAATAAGTTCATTGAAAAGAATGAGGATATTTCTGGAGTAGGACTTCGTATTGTCGCCCCCGGAAAATATTTCCTTGAAGACAGGATCGTCGATGCTAAATTCATCAAAAATCTTGAAACCGCCCAAAAAGAAGCCCCACTTCATGTTACCGAAGCACTTTTGGAAATAAAAGAAATTCAGGCAATACTTCCGAGTGTGGTGATTGCAGGAATTTCAGACAGCGCATGGAATTCGACAATGAATGAGGTTGCGAAACATTACAGCTTGCCCATAGACCTCGCAGAAAAATACGGGATATATCGATTTGGCTATCATGGCATTTCTATGCAGTCTGTAGTCTCAAAAATAAAATTAATTACGGACACAATTCCATCTCGCGTTATCATCTGTCACCTTGGTTCTGGCTCAAGTATTGTCGCAGTGAAAGACGGAAAATGTTTCGACACTTCAATGGGATTTACACCGCTTGAAGGAGTCCCAATGGCAACACGAATCGGAAATATTGATGCTGGGGCAATTCTTTATCTTCTGAAAAAAACAAAAATGAAGCCGGATGAGCTTGGAGAGCTTTTAAATAGTAAGTGCGGACTTCTCGGCCTTTCTGGAACATCATCCGACACAAGAGAACTCATCACCCTCTCCGAAAGAGGAGATGAAAAAGCGAAACTTGCGCTCGAATCTTTTGTCTACGGCGTGAAAAAATATATTGGAGAATATATCGCGGTACTTGGAGGTATCGATATGCTTGTTTTCACTGCGACCATTGGCGAGCGTTCGTCCATTATGCGCGAAAAAATTTGCGAGGGACTCCAAAATTTAGGAATTGTGTTAGATAAAGCAAAGAATGACACAACCGTCTCGACTGACACATTCATTCAAAACTCAACTTCAAAAGTAAAAATCGCTGTGATTTGCACGGAAGAGCTCAAAGAAATTGCGGGAGAAACAGCGAAACTTATCTAGCATCCACACCTACCGCTTCAGAAATATTTTTATAACCGTCACGTCTCAAAAGTTTTGCGAGTCCCTCATTTATTTGCGCCGGGAGTTGCGGACCTTCGAATATCATTCCCGTGATCATTTGGAGAAGCGATGCGCCAGCGCGGATTTTCTTATAAGCATCTTCTGCCGAGAAGATTCCGCCAGTCCCAATAATGATCATGTGCTTCCCATATTTTTGATATGCAATCCGGATAAGTTCATTTGATCTTTCTTGCGTTGGTATTCCACTTAGATTCCCTTTCGGATATTTATCGATTTCGCCTTTCACAAGCGTTTTGTGGCTTCTGTCATTTTGTAAATTCCCAAGGATCACTCCAGCGACTTTGTATCGAGATATCACATCGAGCATTGCAAGCGTTTCTTCATTCGTTTTTATGATCGGCATTTTTATAAAAACCGGACGGGAGAGTTCCCGCGCAAAAACATCTTTCAAAAGTTCATCCAGATGCGCCGGCTCATAAAATTCGATATTTCCTTTCAGATTCGGGCAACTGATATTTAATTCGTAATATGAAAATGGAATGTCCGAATTTTCTACTATGCTAAAAGTTTTGCAGACATCAAGCACCGCCTCGCTTTGCGTTTTAATATCGAGCGTATTTGTTTTCCCAATACTTATTCCCACAGGCACACTAAATTGCTTGCCTGAAAGTCTCGCAAGAGTCTTTTCGACCCCAAGATTTTTAAAACCTTTATTCACAAGAAGCGATCGGCTTTTAGGAAGTCGGCCAAGACGAGGTTTTGAATTCCCTTCATACGGAGCACATGTTACTGTTCCGATTGTCGCAAACCCAAACCCGATCGTTCCAATCACCTCCGTAAGCCTTGCCTCGTAATCAAATCCGGCAGAAAGTCCAAGCGGATTTTCGAAATGGATTCCAGAAAGCGTCTGGAAAAGCGCTCCGTCCTTGAAAACGAGAGTTCCACCGAGCAGTCGGCGAAAAAATCGGACAGACCCGATTTTTTCGCCGAAACGTACCGCCACCTCATGAACCACTTCAGAATTAACAAGAAAGACAACGGGCCGAGCAACTCGATACAATCCGTGCATTATCATGCGCGTAAAATGCCTACTTCGTTCTGCAAGTGTAGTATCCATCCGTAAAAATTACGATTTCTTCTTCACCACAAAAACCAAATACACTATCTCGAGAATACCTAACGTATTCACAATAAGAAGCGCGATAAACCATCCTCGTTCATCTCGCTTTGCCGCATTCCAAAGGGCATAGCCCTTAAGAGCAGTAATAACGGCGACCACAAGGAGAAGAAGCACAAACGGAGCTGCGCCAAATCCCAGGAACGTAGGACCAACACCCCAAGGATGTTGGAACAAATAATTCGTCATATGAGTGAGAGATTACCCAACCTAGTAATAGCTCAATTATATGATATTTGGAATACTTTTACAAAACTCATTCCGTAAAAGAAATTTTATTCGCCCTTAGCGACAAAAGTATCTCCAGAGATAACAAATAATGTATAGGGTTTTTCTTTTATATCCCCGTGTTCATCGAATGAAATATTTCCTGTCGCTCCGGTCATTTGAGTATCTCTCACAAAACCAGATACACATCCAGCATCATTTTGCTTTTGTAACGCAGAACAATTTTGAAGAGCAGAGCCGAGAACCCCGACATTGTCATACACGAAATTCGCAAAGGCGGCATATTTCTCATGATATTTCTCTTCATATTCACTTTTAAATGCGAGAGCTTCATTGCCTGAGTATTCAGATACAGAGGTGACAGAAAGATACTGCGCGATCGTTTTGGGAATTTTAGTTATCAACGCATCTTCTTTTAAAGCTTCGGAACCAAGAATAGGGAGAAAAACGTTTTGCGCCGCAAGTTGGCTTAGGAATTGCGAACCCTCTGCAAGCTGAGAAATAAGGATTATCGTATCCGGTTTCTCCTGTTTTATCTTTGCGACAATTGTTCGGAAATCCCGCTCCCCCGCTTGATGGGCTTCAGCTACCACTTGCCCAGTATAATTTTTTATAAATTCTTGTTCCAATCCTTTCCCATAATCATTATCGATGTAAGCGATAAAAGCTTTTTTATAGCCAAGCGCTTGCGCTTTCTGAGCCAAGACTTTACCTTGATAAATATCTGAAGGATAATTTCTAAAAGTATTCTGACCACACTTGCTTATAAGGGGTGATGAACCGCTTGAAAAAAGCGGGATTCCTTTCGCTTCCGTAATCGGGCAGACGGAAAGGGTCTCACCGCTAGAAAAGGTTACGATCGCTTTCACCCCATCCACATCAACGAGTTTATGCGCGGCCGATGCGGAAAGTGCTGGCGAAAGCTGGCTGTCTTCATAAATCGGAATTATTTTCACTCCATTTTTCTTTTCTAGATCAGAAACGGCAAGATCTGCGGCTTTTTTCGCAGATTCTCCGTATACCGCAGCATCACCGGTAAGCGGAAGGATAAAACCCACTTTCACCTCCGGCCCCGACAAGGTCTGCTTGGAAATTGAAAAACCAACTATACTTATAAGAATAATAGCCAACACCCACCAAATTGTTTTATTTTTCATATAACCGATTGTCGCCAAAAAGAGTCATACTGTAAATTACTATCTACATTTTTCATTTAAATAAGAATATTTACCATTAAACGACTCTAAAGAAGGATTTTAGTTGCATTTAAAATCAAAATATGTTGTAATGGACTTACTACATATATGGCAAAAACCGACTTAAAAACCATTTTAAGTGATCTGGGGCTTCAAAAATTGGAAATCGAGGTCTATTTGGCGAGCCTTCAAGCTGGTTCTGGCGCCGCAAGCGTCATCGCCCGTATTGCAGGGCAAAATAGGGTCACGACCTATGAAATCTTGAAGCGCCTCTCAAAAAAGGGATTTGTGAAGATCCGGGCAAAACAAGGTTCAAAGACAAAATATTTCACCCCAGAAGATCTTTTGGAGATCAAATCAAGACTCCAAAGCCGAATCTCCCACTTGGAAGACTCGCTCGAAAATATTGACGAGGTGAAAGATGAGTTCAAGGCCCTCTACCGGCTGAACGAGAAAAAGCCCGTGGTACTTTTTTACGACGGGAAAGAGGGTGTAAGGTCAGTTCTAAACGATATTATTCTCCAAAAACCGCCGGAGCTTCTTTCCTTTGCTTCCGCAGATTGGCTCGATACCTCTTTTAACAAAGAAGGCTTTCTCGACAAATACTGGAAAGATCGAGTGGCAAATAATATCCCCTGCCGATGCATCGTTCCCGAGACAAAAGAAGGATTGAAGTTTTTTAATGAGGAACGAAACAAAAAAGAAATGCGGTTCCCGAGATTTCTCTCCCCCGCAACCTATGATTTCAAAAATGAGATAAATATTTACAACGATTCCGTGAACATCATTTCTATTTCAAAAGGAAACGAACATAGTATTATCATTCGAAGCGAAAGTATTGCGAAAAGCATGAGAGAACTTTTTCGTGCGATGTGGGAATTGAGTAAAACAAAATAGGAAAAGCGCTTGAGAATCACACTACCACCTGCGCGCAGTGAGAACACCGCTTCGCTTCGATTGGTATCTCACTTAAGCATTCCGAGCATTTCTTCGTCGTCGGGTCAACGGGCTTTCCCCTTCTACTTCGCTCCACAAGCATATTCATAGGCTTTATGACAAAAAAGAAAATCGCCCCAGCTACGAGAATAAATGAAATGAGTGCATTCAGAAAATCGCCGTAAAAAAACCGACTGCCGTTCAAAGTAAACTCGAGCCCGCTGAAATCCGGCACTTTTGCAATCGCCGAAATAAGCGGAGTCAGGATATCTTTCACTAGCGCCGAGACGACTGTGCCGAAAGCTGCACCGACGACAACGCCGACAGCAAGATCGACGACATTCCCGCGAAGCAAAAATTGTTTGAATTCTTTGATGATAGACATGGATATAGTCTAACATATCCCGTATGTTGCGGAGGAAGTGAGAATTTCGAAACTTACAGTTTCAGTACCCCGATTGGATTTTTTCTGCGAAAAAATGCTCAATCGGGCTTCGAATCTCACACGAAACTGCTCCCCAGCAGTTTCTTTCCTCTCGCAAAATCAAAACCGCTCAAAGGCGGTTCGATTTTGCGGAGGAAGTGAGATTCGAACTCACGGAGCCAATTAAGGCTCGGCGGTTTAGTAAACCGCTGGTTTAAACCACTCACCCATTCCTCCATGGTTTTCTAGTTTAGCATAGAGGGATTCGGTCACAAATAATTTTTATTCCGCCGAATAAAAATTTTCGCGACCCCGACTCGGTATTTTGCGTTGCTACGCAAAATATACCTGCGTCTTTCGAATTCCTCCAATTTTTCTTTGAAAAATTCAGCCGTCCGCGGCTGGTCTCCGCCAATGAAAAAATGCCCTCACGGGCAATTTTTCATTGGCGGAGACGGAGGGATTCGAACCCTCGAGGGGTTTTAAAGCCCCTGCCTCTTTAGCAAAGAGGTACGTTAGACCGCTCTGACACGTCTCCAATTCGTACAGACTAACACACTTTTTTATTCAATTCTATTATAAAAATGCCCGACGAGTTTCCTCGCGGACATTGATTTTGTTACAAACACCAACAGTGCTCCCCATTATACTTTTTTTCGCCGAAACGAGGCTTCACGTTCTCCGAACTGAGCGGCGTTTTCTCGAAGAATCCGCGCCCTCATCTCATCGAGTTCTTTCTCGGCAATCTTATAATAGACGCCGAAATCCGCCACCGCCAAACCTCGCGAGAAAAAATCACCGTGGGTATTCATGAAAATCACGCCAAGTTCATGAATGCGTTCCGTACTCCGAAGCGAGCCTTTCAGCCGTTCGGCAATCACCTTCCCTCGAGCGATTATCACTAACGCCTTCTGCACAACCTCACAAAGACCGTCCCAGTCCATCTTGGCAATGTCTGCGACAGAAACACGCTGTTCGCCGCTCGCGAGAAGCTCGAGCAAGTCCGGAATCCTGTGAAAGCAGGAAAGAAACCTCCACTTCCCCTCACAGCTTCGCCGGTGATACAACCCGACGAAACCAAAGAAAAAGAGTACGACACCGTACCAAAAGTAAGGGGCCGAAGCTTCCCACCCCTCTGCCTCAAGCCACAGCCGACCGTCGGCTGTGAACGCAAAGAAACATCCGGACCCGAGAATGAAGCAGGCGATAGCGAGAGCCTTGAACTGCCTCCCGACCGTCCGGTATTTTCGAATGGCCCGACACACTTCCGTAGGATCAACAAGAAGACCCCGCGAAACCGTCACCTCGAGAGAAGCGTCCATAAACAAAGATCTCCACGAGCCCTTTCAAAGAATGGAATCTCCGAGGCTTCGGGCCCCAGCCGAGATCCACCGTACATGGCTTCAGGCCACATCCAGCTTTCATTCTTTTCCTAGGCAAACCGAGCTTTACGATGCCACTTTTACCTGATAAAAGCAAGAAAAAAATACGCTATCCTGATAGAATACCTGCAATGAAACCTGACGATACGCTTGAAAAATATTTTCGCCTTGTGCCCACTCAAAAGGCCGCATTTGCGAAACTTAAAATAAAAACAGTTCGTGATCTTCTTTATCACTTCCCCGCTCGATATGGAAACACTTCAGAGATGAAATCGATTGGCTCGCTCGTAGCTGGAGAAAATGCGGTTATCTTTGGAAAAATCAATGGACTCAAAGCAAGCAAAGGATTCCGCACCCATATGACAATGGCAAAGGCCACGGTCACAGATGAGACGGGGAAAATTCAGGCTGTCTGGTTCAATCAGCCCTACATCGCCAAAATGGTCGCCGAAGATTCGCTCGTGAGAATAGAAGGAAAAGTTTCGGCGCGGAGGAAAACAGATGAGCTCTATTTCAGCAATCCGAAAATTGAGCGGGTTGGGAAATTACCAATAGGCGTCGGAGAAAATCTTTTTGGCGAGGAAGGCGAAGAGCACACTCTTTATCCTGTCTATCCTGAAAGCCGAGGCATTACATCCAACTGGATTTATCATGCCATCCAGAAAATTTTCAAAGCTGGGATTCTTGAAATGCTCGTTGACCCGATTCCAGAAGAAATTTTGAAAAAATATAATCTTCCATCGCTTCAGACAGCCATAGTGTGGATGCACGCGCCGAAAGAAGAAGACCATGCTCTCGCTGCACGAAAACGTTTTGCGTTCGAAGAAGTCTTTTTTATCCAGCTCGAAAATGAACGCGAACGAATTGAATATCAGAAAAAAGATTCGTTCATTATTGATCGAGACCCGAAAGAAATTGAAACCTTTATTAAACGCTTCCCTTTCGAACCGACTGGAGCGCAAAAAAAGGCCATCTCGCATATTCTCGATGATTTCAAAAGCGGACATCCGATGTCGAGACTCCTTGAAGGAGATGTGGGTTCGGGGAAAACCGCAGTTGCAGCCACGACTGTCTACACAGCTGTCACTACACGTCCGAGAGGGCAAAATTTCGGCGCTCTGCAAGTCGCGTACATGGCACCGACGGAAATACTCGCAAAGCAACATTTTGAGTCATTCATCCAATATTTTAAGCACTTGCCGATAAATATCGCGCTTATTACATCAAGCGGGTGTAAAAAATTCCCATCCAAGGTAAGTCCTGGTGGCTCGACAGATATTTCTCGCACACAACTTCTGAAATGGATCGCCAATGGAGAAATCCCAATTCTTATAGGCACGCATGCACTTATTCAAAAATCGGTAAAATTTAAAAACCTCGCTTACATTATTATTGACGAACAGCATCGCTTTGGAGTCGCTCAAAGACAAAAACTTCGCAGGAAAGATGACATTCTTCCCCACCTTCTTTCAATGACGGCAACGCCAATTCCCCGCACGCTTGCGCTTACTATTTTCGGAGACCTCGATCTCACTCTCCTCGACGAAATGCCGGCTGGCCGAAAGCCGATTATTACCGAAGTTGTACTTCCAAACGAACGAGAAAAAACATATGAAAAAATCCGGCAAGAATTAAAAGCTGGCCGACAGGCCTACATCATTTGCCCGAGGATCAACGAACCAGATCCAGACAAAGAAATGGCTATCCAAGCAAAATCAGTAAAAGAAGAAGCGAAAAGGCTCAAAGAGAAAGTCTTTCCAGAATACGAAATTGAAATTCTTCACAGCAAAATGAAGCCGAAAGAAAAAGATGAGATTATGGCAGATTTTTCTGCGCACAAAATTCATATCCTCGTCGCAACATCTGTGGTAGAGGTCGGAGTGAATGTTCCAAACGCTACCGTCATAGTTATCGAAGGAGCGGAACGGTTCGGCCTTGCCCAGCTTCACCAGTTACGAGGCCGTGTAATTCGGAGCAATCATCAGGCGTACTGTTATATTTTCACTGAAAGCAATGGCCAGAAGACCATCGACAGATTAAAAGCATTCAAGACAGCGAAAAATGGCTTTGAACTTGCCGAAGAAGATTTGAAACTCCGCGGCGCTGGAGATCTCCAAGGAAGAAAGCAGTGGGGTGTTACTGATTTAGCTATGGAAGCAATAAAAAATATTAAGATGGTGGAAGCCGCCCGTCTCGAAGCGAAAAATATTATTACCAAAGATCCAGAATTGAAAAACACTCCCCTTCTTCAAGCAAGAATTGAATTGCAAAAACAAAAGATTCATTTCGAGTAAAAAGTCCACCCCCTTGGATTCGAACCAAGGACCGCCGAGGTATAAGCTCGGTGCTCTAACCAACTGAGCTAGGGGTGGATATAGAACACCTGAATCGTATCTCAAAAAGCTTTGTCTTTCAAATCTTAAAAAGATTAGATTTTTATATCAACTTTCTTCTTCGGTACAATACCGTTTGCGACGAGAATTTTTTCAAATTCTGCCCGCTCAATAGTCTCGACGACAATAAGTTCTTTTGCAATTGCATTCAATGCTTCTCGATGTTTTGTAATGACGTCCAATGCTCGCGCATATTCTCGATTCATAAGTTCGAGCACTTCTTTATCAATTTCGCTTCCAGTCTTTTCTGAATAATCCCGCTCCATAGACATTTTGCCGGTCGGAGAAAGCCCTGGAGATGATTCAAGAGCCACAGGACCTATCACCTCGGACATTCCATATTTCGTAATCATATCTCGAGCAAGAGATGTCGAGACTTGCAAATCATTTGACGAACCGGTCGTAAGATCTCCGAAAATAGTTTTCTCCACCACATATCCTCCGAGAGATACTGCAATATCATCCAAGAATTCTTTTTTCGATTGAAGTTTCCTTTCTTCAAGCGGAAGCTTGAGCGTATAGCCAGCAGCGCGTCCGCGCGAAATAATTGAAACTTTATGGACTGGATCAGCAAATTCCAAGACAGAAGCAATGATGGCGTGACCGGCTTCGTGGTAAGCAGTAATTTCTTTTTCTCGTGTAGAGAGAATATGGCTCTTTCGTTCGGGACCGAGCATCACTTTTTCAATCGAGCGAATGAGATCATATTGAGCAACTTTAGTTCTATTTTCCCGAGCTGCAAGAATTGCTCCCTCGTTCATAAGAGAATAAAGATCGGCACCAGAAAATCCAGGGGTTCGCTCGGCAATTACTTTCAAATCGACATCCTCTGCAAAAGGTTTTTCTTTTGAATGAATTCGAAGAATCTCTTCTCGATCAGCTCGATCCGGCAAATCAAGCACTACTCGTCTATCAAATCGTCCAGGTCGAAGAAGAGCGGGGTCAAGCACATCAGGACGGTTTGTCGCTGCCATCACAATCACTTTTTCATTCGGCTCAAATCCATCCATCTCCACAAGAATCTGATTTAGTGTTTGTTCTCGTTCATCATTTCCTCCGCCAACTCCATTTCCTCGAGAACGCCCCACAGCGTCAATTTCATCGATAAAAATAATCGCAGGCGCTGCTGTCTTTGCCATTTTGAAAAGATCGCGGACACGAGAAGCACCGACACCCACAAACATTTCTACGAATTCAGAGCCAGATATTGAGAAAAACGAAACACCGGCTTCTCCTGCCACAGCGCGAGCAAGCAAAGTCTTTCCAGTTCCTGGAGCTCCCATAAGAAGAATGCCCTTCGGAATCCGCGCGCCGATATCGAGGAACTTTTTTGGATTTTTGAGAAAATCCACAATTTCCAGAAGTTCCTGTTTTGCTTCCTTCACTCCGGCAACATCTTTGAAAGTGACTCTTTGTTTTTTATCAGTTGGAGAAATGAGCCGAGCTTTTGATTGACCAAAAGTAAATGCCTGCATTCCAGAACCTTTCACCTGTCGAGTCATAAACCAAAGAAAAACCACGATAAGAATGAGCGGGCCAAAGAATGGCAAGAGTGTCGCAACCCAGAAAAGAAAACCACTTTCATCTTTGATTTCAATTTTTACATCCTTCTCCTTAGTCAGATCGACTCCGTAGTGAGCGAGCGTGTCCGTCAAAGCTGTCCCCGTTTCTTTTTGAGCAATTTTTTTCTCGGGAGCATTGTTCCCTACTTTTGCATATTCGATATTCAAAGTGTCTCCTTGTACGGTGATCGCAGAGACTTTCCCCGCATTAATGTCCTGCACCAATTCTGAAATAGGAATCGTTGGAGTATTGCTTTGATTTTCAACAATAACCGAATAGAGACTAGTTAGAAGCAGGAATACAAGAAGTACAGTGATAATATTGCGCCAAAATTTCCCGCCTTCAGGTGTGCGCTTCGAATTCCTCCGATTTGCCTTATTTTGCTGTCTTTTTTCGTTTTGATCCATAGAAGACTAGTATAATCTATTTGAGAGTTTATTTCAAAAAAAGAATCTCCCGAAAGGAGACTCTTACGAAGACGATGGCGGAGCAGACTGCTTAGCAGGGGCGGTTTTTCTCTTCTCTGAATGAATGAAGTAGTGTCCGCACGCTGCACACTTGTAATCGTCACAATCGAAACCGGGGCTATTGCCAAACCCTTGGTCGAAATAGTGCGATTGGTGGTACACATCATGGTGCTCACACGCAGGACACGAAATATCCGGCGTGTAGCTTCCTCTCATTCCCCTCGGAGGGCTGGTCACCCAGAGAAGGAAAATGAATGAGAGAAAGCAGAACAACATCCCGAAGACCGCGTCCATGTTACCTCCCAAAAGAAGCCCATTACTTGCTCCACTTTAATGCTTTCTTTTTATTTGTCAAAAAGAAGACTGTCCTCTACTATTGATGCATGCCGACATTTGTCACCAACAAAAAAGCCCATTTTAATTACGAAATTCTCGAGCGATACGAAGCAGGTATCGAGCTTCTTGGATTTGAAGTAAAGTCAATCCGTGCCTCGCGAGCATCTCTCGATGGTTCGCATATGACAATGAGAGGAGGTGAAGCATTCCTCATAGGAAGTTCTGTCACACCATTACAACCAAAAAATACTCCAGGAAGTTACGACGAACGTCGAAATAGAAAGCTCCTTCTCACAAAGAAAGAAATCGCTGATCTAGGAAAAAAGGGCGAACAGAAAGGGTTGACAATAGTGCCACTTTCAATGTATAATAAAAAGCGTACGATAAAGGTGGAAATTGCGGTTGTTAGAGGAAAGAAGAAACGTGACAAGCGAGAAAGCTTGAAAAAGCGCGAAGCTGGAAGAGACATCGAGCGGACGTTGAAAGGGATTGATTGAAATTCGATTCACCCGCCGAAATTTTTACAAGGTAAAAATTTTTGCGGGCAAGAGCGCGAGTCCATCAAAAAACGCGATACTGATCGCGAAGTACAGAGAACTTTGAAAGGAGAATAATGATTGGTTTCCCATTATTTTTTCGGAAAAGTTTCTGGAAAAATAATGGGGATGTCAGTTTCGACAAGAAACTGCCTTCGTACGTGCAAAGTGAAGCTCAAATACCTTCTAAAACTGTTTGAACAAGTAACTGCAAAAAGTTCACTTTCAAAAGCTAGAGCTGTCCTCTCTCCATATTTTGGAGCAGGCGTTCCCGCTTTCGCTTACGCTTCGGCCTAAGCGACATTGCCCTTTCTCTCTCCCGTTGGGGAAGATCGCAGTGTTATAACTCGGGATAGAAGAAGTGAAGCCTTGGCACTTCTTTGAAATTAAAAGGCTTGGTGTATAAAGGTTTTGCTTATTCCCTACTTTATACATGACATCCGCGCAAGCGGAGGAAATATGCTAAACTTTGTAGACTCGTAAGAAAGTACTTCTTGCACGGCGGTTCAATCCGCCCATCTCCACAAAAATAAAAATCAGCCCGCGATAAGCGGGCTGATTTTTTCTCACTGAATGAGGATCTTAATATGTCACTCCAGGGATTTTCACTTTGAGAGGAGGAACAGAAACGTTCATATTTCCATTCACGTTCGCATGAATCGTTGAAGTGGCATTGCCAGTCGTTTTGTTAGTCGTGTGAAGAGTCGAAGTAGCATTACCGGTAACGCGGATAACTCCGTCGGTATCAACATCGAGCTTGGCATTTTGATCAACTTGGAAATCAGCTTTCACAGAGCCGTCAATATCCATGCCAGCCTTGCGATTATCTGTTTCCTTGCTCTGTGTCACTTTTACCTTTTCGTCAGATGAGACTTCTACATTAGCTTCGCTTGCAGATCGCATATTAATGACCGGAGCAAAAATAAATGCACCAGTACCAGTTAGATGAAGCGAAGCGTCGGCAAGAAAATCAAGGGTCACGGTCGATGTCTTCCCTGCTTCGACAAGAATTTGGCCGTCCATTTTGAATTCACCTGAAGGAAGTTTTGCTTCAGTAGTCACGCCATCTTTCGTAGTCACTTTCACGTCAGTGATGGTAACGCGGACCTGATCATATGTATCCGCCGAAAGATCAGTGGCATTTACCAAAGCCGATTGGCCAGCAGCTTTGAGGGCGAGGAGATTGAATGTCTTAGTCTCCGTCGAAGCCGTAACCCAGCCTTGCGTAGTCGAGTGCAAATCAACTTCACTTACCGTAACTGCTATTTCGCTAATATTTGTCATGTCAGTGGCAGCATCAGTAATTGCTAATACAACATGGCCTTCGGCCTTTGCCGGAGTCGCCGACTTCCAAACGAAAAGTCCTATAAGAAGAACTATGATCACGACAAAAATAATCCAGGGGGTTGCTTTTTTATCCATAATTTTAGATTTAAACTTGATAATAAAATCGACCTAGGGTCTGATTTTCTTCACTCTTTTTATGACGTTTTAGAGGGAGAAATGTGACAGACAGAAAAAATGCCTTCTGAAAAAGAAGCTTTTTAGCTCCAAACTTTAATTTCTCTAGAATTTAAGCTCGAAAAAGAAAGTGGCTCCCTTCCCCCGTCCTTCTGATTCAGCCCAAATTTTTCCGCCATGTCTTTCAATAATGCTCTTTGCAATATAAAGACCGAGACCCATACCGGTCATGTCCACCGCCTGAGCATCTTTACTTCGATAGAAATTCTTGAAAATATGCGGCATATCTTCTTTGGAAATACCGATGCCCGTATCTCTAAAGGCAAACAGCACCGAATGCTCCTTTTTAACTGCAGAAACAGATATATATCCGTGCTCCGGCGTATAAGCAATGGCATTTTCGAGAAGAATACTGACGACGAGTTTCAGGCGATTTGTATCAACAGCCAAGAGAGGCAAATCGTTTGCCAAATTGATAACGAGAGAAATATTTTTCTGCCGAAGATTTGTGCCATAATGCGACAACGATTCTTCCACAAGTTCTCTGGGAGATACGGCAGTCCAAGCATATGAAAAAAGCTCATCAGTTTTTGAAATTCCAACCAGAATATTCACAAGCTCGACAAGCCTTTCATTTCCAGCTTCTATTTGATTTATGGAAGCCTTTCGTTCAACCTCTGTCTGCTCTTTTTTCAACTCATCAATAGACCATTTGATATAAGTGAGTGGAGTGCGAAATTGATGCGTTACCACATTGGTAAATTCCGCTTTGAGCTCGTCGGTGCGCTTTTCTCTCCACCAGACAAACCAGCCCAAGAAAAGTGCTGCAAAAATTGAGACGGCTGGAAAAACAAAGACGGGAATAAGCGGGAGATGCGAAAGAATATTTTTAGCGTAAAAATTAAGAAGCGCAACCAATAAAGTGACTGAAAAAATGGCGAGAGCCGAGACTGGCGAATGGCTTGTCGGAATCTTCACACCGAAAAGCTCATAACGGAAAAGCGATATGAGAAGCAGAAGAACAGAGAGAACAAAAAGTTCTGGCGGCGCAAAAGAAACGAAAGCATTCCAAAATGGGAGGACAAGAGCAAATATCACCGCATAAAAAAACAAGAAGAAAAACCACAAGGACCAAAATTGCCTTTTTGTTACTCTATTAATATAGGGTTTCCTTATGAGAGCATACGCAGAGGAATAGAAAATCAAAATAAGCGTAGAGAAGAAAAGAAGGGAAGAAACGATATCGATATTTGAAGGAAAAGAGGCAAAAAATAGAGTGTAGTAAATTTTCTCTCCAATTACTCTCGGAACAAAAAGAAAAGCCGCGATCAAAGCAAAACTCCAGATATAACTGAAGTATAAGAGAATATTCCCTACTCGAGTCTTAGGAAAGGAAGAAAAAAGGGTTTGCAGAGTAAAAGGAAGCGACGCCAAAACCATAAGTTCAGAAAGAAACAACCAGTTCATTCCTGAAAATGTATCGAACACCGCACTGAAAGCCCGCCCCAAAAGGAAAAGTGTCAGAAAAAGAGAAGAAAGAAAGAAAAATATATTCGATGATTTTGACAATCCTTTCGATAAAATAAAAAAGGAAATGAGAAAAAGGAGAACTGCGGAGGCAAGATAGGCCAGAAAGATCAAAATTGACTGACCAGGCAAGGACACAAGAAGCGATTCCATACTTTATATAATACCAGAGAAAACAAAACAGCCTTTGAGCGTAGTCCACACTTCGAAGATCCCCCTAGCACGTTCCGCGCCAACTTTTTAAAAAGTTGGCGCGGGAGTATACTGGTTGAATGCTAAAAAGTGGGATTATGGGGAAAAGCCCTGACAATGCGGCGTCCTGGCAATTTTATCTCTCCGGAGAAAGCGCTCAAGACGCAATGCTTGAGGCCATAAAAGGCGCGACCAAATCAATCGAGATTGAACAATATATTTTCAGCAATGACGAAATCGGCATTGAGTTTTTTCATGCGCTTACCGCAAAGAGCAGAGAGGGTGTAGCTATCCGCATCCTCTGCGACCACGTAGGCAGTTTTGATTTCTTCAGCTCTGAATGGCCAGGAAAGCTTCGGGACGCCGGGATTAAAGTGAGATTCTTCAATATCATCAGTCCGTGGAGAGTAGAAAGTTTTACCGGTTGGTATTTTAGAAATCATAGGAAAATCATGGTCATCGACAGCAACATCGCTTTCATCGGAGGGATGGGCATAGGAAAATACATGAGAAAATGGAGAGATACGCACATCTCTCTTGTGGGAGATATTGTGGAAGCGATCGAAACTAATTTCGACGACATATGGAACAAATCAAAAGATCGAAGCGTATTCTTATTTCGAAAATGGATCCGACGAGTTAAGAAATTCAATTTACTAACCAACGTTCCCCATCTCTTTCAGAGGCATATTTACCACACGCTCATAGACATGATTCGAGGCGCAAAAGAATCTGTCTGCCTCACCACTCCGTATTTCATTCCTGACGGACGACTTTTTCGAGCGCTTCGTTTGGCTTCGCGAAGAGGCGTGGAAGTAAAGCTTATCATTCCAGAAAAATCTGACGTGCGGTTTTTTAATATTGCCGCATATTCATATATCGAGCCCGCGCTTCGTGCAGGGATTCGAGTGTTCCTTTATCAAAATTCAATCCTTCATGCAAAAACCGCTGTTATCGATGGAAAATGGGCAACAATGGGGAGTCTCAATCTCGACACCTTGAGCTTGCTTTGGAATTATGAGGCGAATGTTGAAAGCACAGATAAAAAATTCGTAAACGAGCTTGCGGGGCACTTTGCAGACGATTTGAAGAATTCAAAAGAAGTAATCTATGCGGAATGGAAAAATAGGCCATTCTTTGATATGATGCTGGAGTATCTGAGTTATCCGCTTCATAGACTTCTATAAACCTAATTAATCCACACTTTTGAAAGCAAGAATCAACCATCAAATACGAGCAGCTGAACTTCGTGTCATCGGTCCCGAGGGCGAGAATTTCGGCGTGATTTCTTTTAAAGAGGCCATGGATAAGGCGGCAGCACTCGGCCTCGACTTGATCGAGATTTCCCCGACCGCAGTGCCTCCTGTCGCAAAAATTACCGACTTCGGCAAATATCAATACGATGAAAATAAAAAAGCGAAAGTCGCGAAATCAAAGATGCATATCATCGAGATGAAGACGCTTCAAGTGAAAATCGGCACGGGAGATCATGATCTCAATCTCAAAGCAAAAAATGCCAGTAAGTGGCTCAAGGAAGGTCATCGAATTAAAATCGACCTCTTTCTTTCCGGCCGAGCAAAATACATGGAATTTAATTTTTTGAAAGAGCGATTGAACCGCGTACTTATGCTCATCACCGAAGAATTTAAAATTGCTGACGGTCCGACAAAGAGTCCGAAGGGCATCACAGTTATTCTTGAGAAAGGTACAGGCGGAGTAAAGAGTCTTTCCATAAAAACCTCGGCAAAACAAGCTCCAATTGTGTCTAAACCAGAAGTTCCCCCTCTGAAAGCCTAAAAAGCCCTAAATACTGGACAAAATCGGCCGTTTAGTATAATATGACGCCTTGTAAACATCTGCATATATGAAGACAAACAAGTCATACATGAAGCGCCTAAAAGTGAGCAAAAACGGCAAAATTACCGCTAGAAAGGCCGGACAAAACCACTTTAACGCAAAGGAATCCAGGCGAGCTCAAATGGCGAAGCGCCGAGGAGCAGATTTCCCATTCCCTATTAGCAACAAAGATCGAGCAAGATTTATAATCGGATAATCCCATGACACGAGTAAAAAAAGGAGTCAATGCACTAAAGACACGACGCAATGTCTTGAAACAAGTAAAAGGCTATCGTTTTCGACGTTCGAAAAACGAAGCCGCAGCTTATGAAGCGCTCTATCACGCGGGAAAATATTCTTTTGCTCACCGAAAAGACAAAAAGAATGATTATCGAATGCTCTGGAACGTAAAGATTGGTGCATTCCTCAAAGCAAATGGCTCTTCATACAGCAAATTCATCGGAAATCTCAAGAAAAAGAATATCGCCATTGACCGAAAAATAATGGCAAGTCTCATCGAGTTCCACCCTGAAACAATGAAAAAACTCGTAGCGAAAGCAATTTAAATCAAATTCAAAAAGCCGCGCCCGATTGTATCGGGCGCGGTTTTTCTTTTATTTCTTATAATGGAAAGAGACTGCCGTCATAATTGAGAAATGCCCCGTTGTTTTTGTCATTCCAGTTTTTAGTGATATTCAAAATTTTCTCTGCTTGTTCCTGTGGCTGTTGCGTTCCTTTCGAATTCATAGCGGATTTTACATCTCCCGGATGAACCGCAAAAGTTTTAACATTCTTTGGCATATCATACAGACTGCAAAAAGTAAGCATAGTCAGAGCAATCTTACTCCCTCTATAACCATAATTTCCTTTATAGTCACCGGGTTCTTGATGATGAAAAGAAGCCCGATCACTAGAAATATTAATAACGAAGCTTGGATCATCAAGAAGCAGCGGAAGGAACTTTTTGGTGACCATAAGAGGAGAGACGGCATTAATCTCAAACATTTTAAGCATCAGTTTCCGGTCAAGATCTGGAAGACTGCTTACCAGGTCTTTTTGATTCCCCGTAGCTGTGTTTTTATTAACACCAGCGTTATTGATAAGCAGATGAAGAGAGGATGTTTGTTGCAAAACCCTCATAACGGCCAATTCAATAGACACATCATCTGTGACATCAAGTGGAATTGGAAAGAAATTTTGAGCCTGAGGAAGATCGCCACCTTTTTCCAAAACGCCCGCAAATACTATATAACCTTCCTGAAGCAAAAAATCTACGAAGCCCCGGCCAAGACCGCGATCTGCTCCTGTAATAAATGCCGCTTTCATATTTTTATTCTAAAAATTCAAATCA
The DNA here is from genome assembly GCA_028710915.1 of Minisyncoccota bacterium. Classification (GTDB taxonomy): domain Bacteria; phylum Patescibacteriota; class Minisyncoccia; order Phycocordibacterales; family JAQTLZ01; genus JAQTLZ01. Next base: position 19,472 of record JAQTTF010000008.1, read on the forward strand.
AAACTCTCGCCTAATTTCGGCATCATTGCATTCACTCCGACATAATCTCGCAATCTTTGCACGAGAAAAAGCGAAGATTTTGGTTCGCCCATGACACAGAAAACTTTTTCAACTGTATCTTTTGTATCCTCCACAAATTCAATGAGATGATCGGAATCTTTATGCGCGGAATATCCTTGAATATTTGCAACTTTCGCCCGCACTGCCACATTCTCTCCATAAATATTTACACTCTTCGCTCCATCCATGAGCGTCCTGCCGAGCGTCCCCACCGCTTCGTACCCCATCATAAGCAAAGTGTTATTTGGATCAGGAAGATAATTTTTCTCATGATGAATGACGCGCCCCCCATTACTCATTCCGGAACCGGCAATAATGATTTTTGGATTTGGTGAGCCGAGGATTGCTTTTGATTCATCGGTCGTGAGCGTGTACTTAAGATTGGGAAATGAAAAAATATCATCGCCGGATTCAATATCTTTCTTGATCGTGTCATTAAATCCATTCGGCATTTCTTTCCGATAAATCTCCGTCACACGAATTGCCATTGGAGAATCAAGAAAAACAGGAATTGAGGGGATAAGCTTTTGTTCAACCATTTCATCAAGCTCATAAAGCACGATCTGCGTCCTCTCGAGAGAGAATGCGGGAATAACCAAAACGCCTTTCCGGGCGATGTTATCTTTTACTATTTGCACAAATTTTTGCTTCCTATCTTCTTTTGATTCATGATTCCTGTCGCCATAGACGCTTTCCATAAGAAGATAGTTTGCATCGGTTATTTTTTCGGTATCAGGCAAAAGTAAGTCAGGAGAATTTCCTAAATCTCCTGTGAAAACAATATTTCGCCCGCTTCGAGAGAATTCGTACATTGCAGAGCCGAGAATATGTCCTGCATCTTTGAGATACACGCTTACTCCAAATCCTATATCAGTTTTCGTATGATAAGGAATATCTTTCCAGAGACGCATCGCGGAAAGAATATCTTCTTCATTATAGATAACCTTTTTAGGATTATTTCCCGCATCTTTGAGAAGAAGCCGGGCGCTATCTTCCATTATGACCTGTGCAAGCTCTCTCGTAGTGCGAGTAGAATAAATAATTCCCTTGAAGCCGTCTTTTACGAGCTTAGGAATTTTCCCTACATGATCGAGATGCGCATGAGTTACAAAAAGAATATCGATAGAATTTGGTTCATATGGAAAAGCTTTTGCATTCAGGGTATGAGAATCGCTTCCACCCTGTACAAATCCGCAATCAACGAGGATGCGAAGCGACTTACCATTTTCACCATCAATTTCTAAAAGAAAATTTGCTCCGGTCACGATCCCTGTTCCTCCGTAAAAGGTAAGCTTCGAATGTTTTTCACTCATTAAAATAGAAATTATTTCTTAAAGCCAATATAGAGAAGCGACAAAATTCCTCCAATGATATCCATAGCCAAGTCTCGAAGAGTATCTGGCAGAAAATTGGCTGAAGCGAGAGACGTAATACCGAAACTATATTCGAAAAGTTCCCAAAGAAGTCCGATAAAAAGTGTCCCGCCAAGTACGATAATAAGAGACGAAAGAGAAAATGGAGAAGCGAATTCTTGGTCGAGAGGAGTATCAATCCAAAGAGCAAAGAAACCGACAGCAATCCCCCCAAGCCCGTGGACAATAATATCAAACCACGGCAAAGACCAGTACACATAAAAAGCTACAGCATAGAGATGAAGAATCGCCGTAAAGGCAAGAAAGATAAGAGAAGCAGTGATTAAAGAATTTCTTTTCATTCAGATATTGTATCAGAAAAAAGACAATGAAAAACGCCACAAAGTTGGCGGGTGTTCTTCATAGGATTATTCGGGTATTGCCCTAGGGTAAACTAGGTGGGCTATGCCGAGAATACACCAAAGTGTATTCAAAGAACACGCGCCCGTGCAAAATGATTTAATCTAGATAATACCTCAAATAACCCTACCTGTATTATAAACCTCTAAAATAAATTGCAAAGCGAAAACAACAGAAGAACACAGAAAAATACAAAAAAGAATATGGTGAAAAAATAAATCAATGAAAAAGCCAGCGCAAGCGCTGGCTTCAAACTGACGATTCAAATCATGAAAAACTACTTGAGATTCGAAACTGCCTCCCTTACGGCAAGACCGGGGGAAAGACAGAGACTGCTCTTTCCTTCCATGGGAAAACCATGATCAGAAGCTTTAATGGTTGCGTGATACCACTGAAAACCCTGAACAGTTTCTCCATGTCCAGAAACCCCCAAATCAAGAATCTGGACTCCGCAAAGACCTTGGACCCGTAGTCGTTCAGCCGCAAAATCCAAGAGCTGATCGTGACAAGCTAGACACGTCCCCTTCATGAATCCGCCCCTCCTCTTTACTTTGCCATTGCTGAAGCCAACACTTCCGCCGTCCCGATCGGAGCAGCAGGAACTGGAGAACGATAATCCGTCTGGCGATTCCTTACCCCGTTCACATCCACCATCGCAGAGAAAGCGAATCCGTACACACTATCGTGTGAGTGTGGCTGATCCGGCGGCATGACACCAGTAATATCATTGATAGCGTGCCTCACCGCCATCCATATATTACTGTTGATCCGAGTAGTCCGGTGGATCAATTTCTCACCTTCACGTTCACGGAGAACGACTTCCACAGTCTCCTCCATCGCGGACGTACCCTCGGGTACGCTTCGAGCATTGACCAAATCAAAGGTCGGCATGACCTGACTCCTTCCCCGGCCCAAAGGCCAGATATCTTAGGTTTCTTTTTAAAGAACAGCGTTTGTCTGCACATGCAAACAAAAAGCCCTCCGGGTGGAGGGCTTCTTTGTATCTATCTTAAATTCGAGAAGTTAGACACTGAGAAGACCTCCACCCTTTGTAAGGAGGAGAAGGCCGAGGACAAGTCCTTTAAATCCCATGTGTTTCATATTTTTATAGTACGCTTTCAATAAATCTCGTCAAGCGCAGGAAAATTAGAATAATTTTTTCCAGCTTCGTCAATAACACATGTAATTGCAAATTATTTGCGTTTGTAATATACTCTTTTTATGAAACAAAAAGAACACATGACCGACTTCCCTGCCTTACTTCGAGACATGGGACTGAAAGCCACTCCTGGACGTATTTCACTGCTCGAATTTCTCTCAAAAGAATCAAAACCCCTTACTGTTTCCGCAATCCAGAAAAAGTTCGGAAAGAAAATCGATACAGTTACGCTTTACCGAACGCTCGAAGATTTTGCGGACAAAGGAATCGTGCGAAGAGTGGATTTTGAACATTCTCACGCCCATTACGAGATCGTGGCTGGACGAAAGCATCATCATCACATCATCTGCAAGAAGTGCGAAAAAGTAGAAGACGTAGACGTGTGCGAGTCTGAAGGAGTCGAAAGAAACGTCTTACAAAAAGTAAAAGATTTTTCTTTCATTACAAACCATTCGCTGGAGTTTTTTGGGATCTGTAATCAATGTATTAAAAGTAATTAACAATAAATTCTTAAAAATATGACTAAAACATACGTATGGATAGGTATCGTTATCTTACTAATAGCCGGAATTTTTATCTTGAGTGGACACAAGCAGTCAGAGTCGCCTACAGGACCAGAGAAACTTCAGGTGACCGCGAGTTTTTACCCAATGTATTTTTTCGCTTCTGAGATCGGCAAAGACAAGGCGGATGTGACAAATATCACTCCCGCAGGAGGAGAACCGCATGATTATGAGCCGACAGCACAAGATATCGCCACTATTGAGCAGAGCCGTCTTCTTATTCTAAACGGCGGAGGCCTTGAAGTTTGGGGCGGAAAAATTACAGAAAATATCGATCCGAAGCAAACGCTCCTCGTGACAGCAGGAGAAAATCTCACGAATCAAAAGGTCATGGAGGAAGGAAAAAACATCACCGACCCGCACGTCTGGCTCTCTCCAAAACTCGCGGAGCAAATGGTAGATAAAATAGAAGCAGGATTTGAACAAGTTGATCCGACAAATGCCCCGTACTACAAGACAAACGCGGAAACCTTCAAAACGAAGCTTAATAATCTTGATATGGAATACGCGAGCGGACTCAGTATGTGCAAGAAAAAAGACATCATTACTTCACACGCCGCATTTGGATACGTCGCTACCGCGTACCATCTAAATCAAATTCCTATCGCCGGCCTCTCTCCGGATGCGGAACCGTCTCCGTCTGATCTCGCAAAAGTTGCCACCTATGCAAAGGTGAACAATGTGAAATATATCTTTTTTGAAAGCCTCGTCAGTCCTAAACTTTCCGAAACAATCGCTCGCGAAGTCGGAGCAAAGACGCTTGTCCTAAATCCAATCGAAGGACTCACTCCTGACGAAATATCCTCCGGAAAAAGTTATCTTACAGAAATGCAAAACAATCTCACAAATCTTAAACTCGCACTTGAATGCCAATAGTTGATCATACAAAAAACATTATCGAGATCAAACACGTTTCATTTTCCTATAATGGAGATGAGGTCCTTCAAGATATCAATTTGGCAATTCATAAAGGAGATTATCTGGGGCTTATCGGAAACAATGGTAGCGGCAAAACAACACTTCTCAAAATTATTCTCGGGCTTTTGAAACCGACGAAAGGCACAGTTATGCTTTTTGGACAAAATATTGATGTATTCAAGGATTGGTCTAAAATCGGTTATGTTCCGCAAAAAGCGACAAGTTTTGATGCCAATTTCCCTGCCACGGCAAGAGAAATTGTCCTTATGGGTAGATACGGGAAACGAGGCCTTTTCGCGCAAATAACCGACGAGGATAGGGAAAAAGCTAAAGAAGCACTTCAATATGTCGACATGATAAAACACCAAGACCGGCTTATAGGAGAACTCTCTGGAGGCCAACAACAGCGTGTCTTT
>JAQTTF010000009.1 GCA_028710915.1 Minisyncoccota bacterium
AAAGGAGAACAAGCTGCATATGAATGCGGAGTGTTCAATCTTGACCCAAGAATCATTTCCATCCTCGGACGACTCTACGTCCGCACGAGCTACGGACAAAATGTGCTCCAACACTCAATTGGGATGGCGCATATCGGAGGAATGCTCGCTGAAGAGCTCGGTGCAAATGTGGCAATCGCAAAAGCAGGATGTCTCCTTCATGACATTGGGAAAGCAGTAGATCATGAAGTAACCGGTACTCACGTCGAAATCGGACGAAGGATCCTTCAGAAATTCGGTGCTGATCCGCTGATTGTGAAAGCGATGGAAGCTCATCATGGTGAATATCCATACGAAACGATCGAATCAGTTATCGTCCAGACTGCCGACGCGATCTCTGGAGGACGACCTGGGGCACGAAGAGACTCTGTAGAGAACTACTTGAAGCGTTTGGGCGACCTCGAAGCTATAGCGAACAGCTTTAAAGGCGTTGAAAAATCATACGCGCTCCAAGCAGGACGAGAAATTCGAATATTTGTCACTCCAGCCGAAGTCACCGATGTAGAAGCCAAAACTATGGCTAGAGATATAGCGCTTAGAATAGAAAATGAGCTTCGATATCCAGGAGAGGTAAAGGTGAACGTCATTCGTGAGATGCGTTCAGTCGAATTTGCTCGCTAAAAAAGAGAAAAGTGAACAAAAGAGCCGAGGATTCTGTGCACAGAATCCTCGGCTCTTGCATTTTCTTCTTATTTATAGCCTGATTTTGTCGGCCTTGCACTGAAAAAGCCTTGTAATATAATGAGAAAGCACATTACACGAAGGAGAAATCTCATTTTCTCCAATAAATAAGGTCGATTTACAAGATTTAAAACTTTAAATATATGAATAAAGCAGGAATAGTAGACGCAGTAAATGCAAAGCTTGGTACCACAAAAGTACAGGCAGAACAGCTCGTAGACACAATGCTCGATTGCATTGTCAGCTCTCTCAAGAAGGGTGAAGAAGTTTCTATTGCAGGACTTGGTATCTTTTCAGTAAAGCAGCGAGCAGCACGACAAGCTCGAAATCCTCGAACAGGCGAATCAATCCAGGTTGCAGCAATGAAAGTTCCGAAGTTTAGAGCAGCAAAGGCTTTGAAGGAAGCAGTAAAATAAGTTTAAACTTATTCTCAAAAACAAAAAACTACCCTAGGGTGGTTTTTTGTTTTATTTCTTCTCTTTTCCAAATCGCTCCTCTATATCCATAGCTTGATGTTGTAAATTCAAAATCTCTTCATCAAGTATGGAGATTTTTGTGCTCTGAACTTCAATTGCGCGCTCTCGTTCTTTGATGAGACCATCTATATGCGTCATTGCAGTCATGTTTGCTTGCTTAAGGCGCGTCAGTTCTGCACGTAATGCTTTTAGCTGGACTTCTCTTTCCTGAACATTTAGATCTGTCTTCAACAAATCTGTTGGGATTTCCCTTTCAATCCGAAGCAATTCTTTACTAAGAGTTCGGATGCGTTCTTCTTTTTTCTTTTCCTCATCAGTATCCTCCTGAATTTCCCTATACCAATTCTCAATAACATGGCCGAGTCTCGTAAATTCTTTAACCTCCTCTTTCCTCTGTTCCTCCTTCTCTCGGATGAGAATAAGCAAAAGACTAATGTCCTTCTCAAGTCCTTCTGCTTTATTTTGCGAGCCTTGTCTTTCTGGCGGAATTTCAGCGGGTGATTTCATCTCGATATCCTAGCATATTTTATTACGGAGAAACTATTTTTGAGCAATCTTGCTTGCACTCCACATAAATTTAAACCACACTCGAAAAGTGTCAGCTACCGCTTTATTTACAATCACAGTACTGGTAGCATTTTCATCAATCTGTCCAATCTTCACACCAGACATCACGACTACTTCATTTCCAAAAATTGAAACGGTAGAGGTACTCGAAAATCCTTCCGGGAGAAATCGTCTCTCGCCTTGAACAAGAGAAAGAATTTCATGATTTATCTTCTCAATTTCGATATCAAACAGAACTTTTATATCGATTTTCTTTTTTTCAACTTCTTTGAAAAATTCTTTGCGAAAATTCTCGAGCCGTTTATCAGCCCACGCTCCTTTTCCTCCGATAATGACAACATCTTCGCCAATTCGTAAAATATCGCGCATATAATTTTTCCATCCTTCTACTCCTCGATAAATGTACACATCGTCTTCATGCGGTTTGCCATTATAGAGCTCTTCAAGATCAGGCATTACTTTTTGAAGTTCAGTTTCTTTTTCTTTGAGTACTTCCATAAGCTTTCTCGGGTCAACGGCTTTATAACGGTTCTCGTTTTTCTGAAGAATTTCAAAGACGAGGCCCTTTTCGATAAGTCGGTTCATCGAATCGTACACATTCCTACGATTTATATTCGACTTGGTCGCAATGAAACCAATGGGAGATTCTCCCTCAATAAGCAAGGTCTCGTAGATCTTTGATTCGTTCTTAGAGAGATCAAGTTGAGAAAAGATATCTGTATAAGCCATATAATAAAGGATTATTTATATATGGTGTAGTATAGCACCAATTGGTGTGCTATGCCACTCGTTATAGAATTGGTAGCCTTCCTGCAGGCAGTTTGTTGAAACATAACCGAGGTTAAAAACCTCAAAACAGGGGAGGGTAGGTCAATGCATAAGGTTTTCTTGGGAATAATGATGTTTCCAGTCCTCATTTGGGGAGCTGAAACGCCTCAGATCACTCCGGCTCCGGATACGCTTCCGGATCTCGTCGAAGCGACGAAACCCGAGTCGAAAGAGACGAAGAAATCGGAAAATCGCCTCAGTTTCAATGTGTCGGCATCGCTTTTGTCCGAATACACAAATGTGGTCGGCATCACTTTGTGTAAAGTGCCGATCGCCACGACAGAATTGGGAGCGAGTTACAAAACCAATTTTGGCGCGATCTACGCCGGGACTTGGGATTCATATAAAGTGAATATGAAGGGCCGGTACGGGCAGACTTCCGGCGACGAGATCGATGCGTGGATCGGGTGGTCGAACACCTGGAAAAATTGGGTTTCGACAGACCTCACCGCGTACGAATTTGATCTCGAGGGTCCGAAAGGAGGCGTGGGCAGGATCAACAATGATCTTTTCGCTGCCGATCTGAAAGTCGGCATCGTCGGTCTTAAAAGATCATGGTTCGTTCCGTACGTGAAAACACGATTCGCCGAACCCCTCGGAGACAAAGGACCGGAGAAAGGCTGGTTTAGTTGGATTGGATTTTCTGGTTCGCAAAAAACCGGATTATATTTCCAGTCACGGCCGGTCTCCTTGAACTACGATGTGTCTTACGGGCACTCGTGGGGACTCTTTGCAAGAGATCCTGGGCCAATCTTTGTGCAGTCTGTCGTCTCCCTTCCGGTTCCGGTGTGGAAACACATGTCTATCACACCGTGCCTCCGATACCTGAAACCCATCGGAGCACAGAGCGGAAGTTCGGATGACTTCGCGAACAAACAAAAACCGCGACTCATCTTCGGACTCAGTCTCAACTGGAAGTTTTAACGTGATGCACGCGCCGGAATCGAAAGATTCCGGCGCTTTTATTTATTTCGGAAGGAACGGCTTCGCGCTTCGCCATGCCATTTCAAACATTGTTTTCATTGTGGTTGCAATCGTCACATCTTCAATTCGTACTACGAAGAGATTAAATTCTTGAAGGCGAAAAAAACAGATAACATTATCAAAAATGACATTGTCATTAAAAATTGGTCCGCTTGCCAAGCGCGAAACGTAGTACTCACCAGCTGTTATTGACCATCGCTTTGAGCTCGCTCGAGCATCCGGTGTATCGGCAATAATTTCCCGCGTGAAAATTTTGTTATCCAGCGTCGCCTGATTTATTTTTCGGTAAGCATCAGGAAAAATTTTTTCTACCGATGAGAGATCGGACCAGAAAATAAGTTCTTTGGTCTTTTTAATTTCCTCATACATATGATTAAGCCCTTTCTCTCCCTCAAACACTATCACTCCAGGTCTTCCCTGTTCGGCCTGCTGAAGAAGCTCGAGCTCGTGAATTTGCTTTTTAAACGAGCTCACATTTTCTTCAAGTCGATTTTCTACCGCCTTCGGCGAGAGCGCCTGATAAAATTCTTTCTTTCCTATCGTGATTTTATGAATAAAGCCAGTTTTCAACATTTCTTCAAGGTGCACATACACAGTCGGGCGCTTGAGCTCACACTTGGCGGCAATATTCTTAACGCTTGAAGTACCGAGAGCCAAAGTTGCCATATAAACTCGCGCTGATTTTTCATTAAGTCCAAGAGTTTGGAGTGCTTGTATCATTCCCTAATGGTAGAAAATTTGAGTATAAATGTCAATTAAACTGACATATTTCCTTTTATATTTCTATATTTAGAGGCATATTCATACTCAATATAATCAATTTTATTGAGTATTTTTGACATATCTAGAATTCATTGTAAAGTTTGACCATACAAATTAAGTTTTGTATATAGCTATTTAAAAGCCTAACTTTACAGAAAATGAATAAGAAAATAATTATCGGACTCGTCCTTCTTTTGACCATAGGAGGAATAGGAATTGCCAAATACAATTCCTCAACTCGAAACGGTGCAGCCTTGGGACTGACTTCGAACATAAAAGTTGGAGCAGCACTCGGACTTACCGGCGAATGTGCAAACTACGGAGAGGGAGAATTAAAATCGGCCGAGCTTGCCATCGCAGAAGCAAATAAAAATGGAGGAATTGCCGGCAGAAAACTTGAACTCATTACCGAAGATACACAATGTAGTGCCAAGGAATCAGTGAACGCCATGAGAAAGCTTATTGACGTCGATAAAGTAGAAGCGATTGTCGGCCTCACATGGGGAGACAGTTTTCAGGCTGGATTTACCATAAACAATGCTGAAAAAATTGTTGCGGTTGCTCCTTCATCAGCTCTTGAAGCTCTTGTTTATAATCACGCTTCGACTGAATACGTCTTCTCAACTTGGTTTTCTGAAAAAGATGAAATTCAAGCTCTTCAAAAGAAAGCAGGAGAGATGAATATTAGAAAATTCGTGCTCTTTCACGATGAGGATGCCTTCGCAAGCATGATGGCCTCACTTTGGAAAACACAGGCAAGCGAAAATGGTTTGACGACTGTAAATGAATATAAAGTTCCTGTTGGCTACGATGATTACCGAACAATCATTCTGAAAATGAAAGCGGATAGCCCTGAAGGAATTGTTTTCTTCGCACAAACACAAGCTACCCGAGCTAAATTTATGAAAGAAGCAAAGGAACTCGGTCTCAATGCCCAGATCTTTCAGAGTGCTGACATTGAAAATGAATCTCTTCTAAAAAACTACGCACAAGCTATGGAAGGAATTATCTACACGTTTCCAGAAGTCACAGGTGATAACAGCTCATTTCTAGAACGATTCAAGACTTACTACGGTACCGATTCGGTTGGAGCAAGTGACGCAAACGCTTATGACGCTACGAGAGTGGTTATATCTGCACTTACCGATCATTACCAAAACAGTACGAGCATGAAAGATGCTGTAGCAAAAACAGATATTCCAGGCACAGCCTACAAACAAATAAAATTTGACGACTCTCACGAGGTAACTGGCTCAAATTACATTATCAAGACAGTGCATGATGGAAAGTTTGTGGAGATGAAGTAAGGGAACATGGGGATTTAAAATCCCCTTCCCATCAAGCCCGCGAATTGTTCGTGGGTTTGTAGGAAGAAGTTTCTTGAAAAAGGAGAAAGTCATGGCGAAGGAAAAAGAGTTGTACCCGAAGTCTGCAGAGATTCACAGAGAATTCTCGCACAATCCTTTCCTCATGTTGGCCTTTCTTACGGCTGACGAACACACAAAGCAACGCTTGGCGAAAGTTTATCCCAAGTGTTTCGGCAGTCAACCGACAGCAATTTCGATCGCAATGCTCGAAGAGAGAGGAAGGGAATGGGCTGCGAGAAATGGAAGGGGATGTTCGAACCATGTCACCGAGGAAACTCTCAGAGCGGAAGGAGTGCCGTTTTTTGAGTACAGTTTGGACGACAACGATGCATACGGACCCGCGATCGATGTTAGAAAAGAGATTACCGGAGGAAGCATCTGGACAGGGGGAATTATTGAATGGAAGGGCCAGAAATTCTGGGTCCCTTCCGAATGGGACGAAGGCTGCCTCCTCGTACCAATAGGAGCAGTAATTGACGATCGGAATGCTGAAAAAAGCACCGAGAAAATGGCACCCCACGTGAAGAGCGAAAAAGATCTTCCCCCGCCATATCCTCTCGTTGGAGAAAAAATTAGGGAAAAGTTGCATACCCTGACTTTTCGCGAACGCGAGATCGTCAAGTTGAGATACGGGTTGGAAGGCAAGGTTCGCTCGGTGGACGAAGTCGCGCGAGAGATGAAAGTTAGAGAGGAGTGCATCCGCCAGATTGAAGAAAGAGCGCTTCGGAAACTTCCTCGTATAGTCCGGCAGGCGAAAGCGGAAGGATTATTTGATTAGACGTAGGCCGCGCGAGAGAATACTCGCGCGGTTTTTATTTGTGCGGGACGGGGGAATCGGACCCCCGCCAAGAGTTTGGAAAACTCCTATTCTACCATTAAACTAGTCCCGCAATATTTTTTTCAAACGAAACAGGATGAATATATCATAAAAATCCAGAAAGACAAAAGAAAGAAAAAATGTGCTATTGTAGTGAAAAATATGAAAGCTTTTCTTGCCACAAGCGCTCTCAAACTCTTCGCTACCGTTATGGCTGTTGCTCAATTTTTCTTGGCAACGCCGAAACAAACCATAACTCCCCCATCTCCAATCCATCTTCCACAGGTCGTGGAAATCCAACAAATTCCAGAAATATCTTTGCCTGATCCTTTCTCTCTTCTTGAACCAAAGACTTTTCAAATTGAAAATACACCGAAAGAAAAAGCTTTCCCACTTATAGCAAAGAAAAACGTTCAGCAACAAAATTCTGTGCCGCAAATAGATACTGCTGTACAACAAATTCTTGATCCGAGACTTCATGGCTGGGATGCGACAAATGCAAAAACTGCACCAGCTGTGGTAAATATTTTTTGCACGCTCCAGACTGGAAATACAATCCGCACTTCCACTGGGAGCGGAGTGATCATTGATTCTCGCGGAGTTATCCTCACGAACGCGCACATCGGGCAATATTTGCTTCTCCAAGATTCAACGCAAAATCCTAAGACAAATTGTGAAATCAGAAATGGAAATCCTGCAAGAGGAAATGCTCTCGCCAAACTTCTTTACATAAGTCCGCAATGGGTAGAAGCGCATGGAAATGAACTTCTTAGTTTGAGTCCGGTCGGAACTGGAGAATACGATTACTCACTTCTCATTGAAACTCCAGGAACACACTCTTTCGCTCCGCTTGCCGATATAAATGAAAATACCGATACTGGTGAAGACACTATTCTTGCCGGCTATCCTTCGCCTTTCACTTCCCTTTCATCGAGTAACAATTTAAATTTCCTTTCTGTTCTCACTCAAATTGAAAAGACTCAAGGGCTTCACGGAAATAATGACGACCTACTCTATTTCGGCGGTTCACTTCTCGCGGAACGAGGTTCATCTGGCGGGCCGGTGATAAATGAAAATGGAAAAGTCCTCGGTATACTCGTCACCGCAACTCCAGGGAGTACGGTGAGCGACAGAGAATCAAGAGCCATCTCTGCTTCCTACATCCAAAAAGATTTCCAAGATGAGAACGGAAAAAGTCTCCAAGAATTTTTGTCGGGAAATTTAAATACCGCTCGCACAGATTTCATGAGCGAATACGGAAATAGTCTCGGGCAAATACTTCTCGCAAATTTCAACTAGCGTTCTTTGCGAGTGAAACTAAAACATCCATAGTATCTTCCGGCCCCATTTTATTTTTTTTCTCAAAGTTACATTTTTCGCACCGCTGAATAACGGAAATTTCTCCGCCCTTATACACCGAGCCGATAGGCTTCATCATTCCGAAACATGTATTCGCACGATCACCCGGATGAATATCGACGTGCTTACTCCAAAGACACTTCGGACAATGGTTCGTGTAACCGGTGCCTGAAACATCGAAACCGCAATGCTCACACTGGAAGTTTTCAATTGTACGTTTAAATTGCTTCATTTTCGTTAGAATTTACCCCGTAGTCAGCTCTGCTGTACTACTGGGGTCACATATTAAATTGAGATAATAGCACCTTTCCGTTTTAAAAACCCTTCTCTAATCATCGCGTTGATATTCGACAAACTTCGCTCATCAGCAATTTTTTCCAAAAGTTTTTTCTCTGAAACTTTCCCTGTTTCGCTCAAAAATTTCAAAATCTTTCCGCGCACTTCTCTATTCGATCCGGTAAATTTTGACTGCTTGGTGTAGTGAGCACTTCGACGATTTGGATTCGGAACAGTCGCTTTCAACATCGCTCCATAATCCATAAGTGCGTAATACCATTCACGCGGATTCTTTTTATCAAGAGCCCTTTCAACAAAAGGGAAAATAACTTCATCCTCCACCATCTTGCAATCCGCATCATTAAAAAAGAAATGGAGGAAAACCCGCCGAATATTCGTCTCAATAAAAAGTGTTGGTTTATTCCAAGCGTACGCAGAAATCGCTCCGGCAGTTGCGAGACCTATACCAGGCAAGCTGTCGAGCTTCTCCAAATCATCCGGCACTACTCCACCAAATTTTTCGCAAATAATTTTTGCAGATTTTTGTAAATTCAAAGCTCGCCGATTATATCCAAGCCCCTGCCACAATTTTAAAACATCTCCTGTATTCGCCGTCGCTATTTTTTGCACAGTAGGAAATCTTTTCAGAAAACTTTCATACTTTGGAGTGACCCGCGAAACCTGCGTCTGCTGAAGCATAATTTCAGAAACTAAAATCCGGTAAGGATCATTAGTTTTCCGCCAAGGCATTTGGCGTTTGTTTTTTTCGTAATAATTCCAGATGGTCTTTTGGAATTGTTTTATTTTCTGATTCGTAACTTCCACAAACCTAGCATAGCGTAATTTTAGAAAAAGAAAAAACAAAAAAAGAAACCGCCCTCCTAACGGTTTCTTGTTAGTTGAGCGGTTTGTGGTTGACAGGACTACTGGCCCGTTACCCTTGCCATCACTTCTGTGTAGAACCTACGGGGAAGCGAGTACCCGTCCTTCACGCATTTATTATTAAATGCGTTGATGCCATAGTTGCGACTCTCTTTCCAGATCTCAAGGAGCGATCCCTTCCGGATATTTTCGTGGACAACGAAATCTGGTGTGTCGTTCCCCGGACAGCGCCACACGGCGCCATCATAATGCACATACAACCCATGTGTCAGTTGATTGCATGGAGTCACGCCGACATACGGGTGAGCCTTCTCGTGTTTGAACTGTTCGAGCGTCATAATTCCACGCTCGATCGCCCAAGTGTAAACTTCCACCGCCATGTTGATATAGTCATCCTCGAACTTCTGCTCGGAAGCCTTCTGTTCGAGAGCGTGACCCTTCCCAGAAACCATCGTCGGGGGTAAGTAAGCCGGAATATTTCTTTCTGCCGACCACTTATATATCTCCGCCACACCGCCGAGGTTTTCGGTAGTCACCGGATTGCACATGATCGCCATCCTCTGTTTCAAGAGGTCGGCGTTCATGCCCGCCGCGCAGAGTTTCTCGACCGCCGCGTTACGCGCTTCGGCGTAGTCAAAGACTATGTCGATCTCTCTCGGATTTCGGGGGATGTAGCGGTTTTCCAACACAGGGTCGAAGGAACGCCCTCCGACCAAGAAGGTCGTGTTTGGATACGCGGTCATCCGCCGGACCAACTCATCGGAGCTGATGCCGTGATAGCGCCGCGATATCTCATCGTTCCCCAAAATCGCCGCCTTGGTGAAGATGCCGACCACGATGTTGCGCCGTGCGAACTCATCCAGAATGGTGAAGAGATCAGGGTTGATTGTCAGCTCCCCTGGCCCAAGAAACTTCACCGATTCAAGACCAAGCTCCTGCGCCTGATCCACGATGTGCCACATTTCCCTCATTGTGAGAAGCGGATTGTGAACTTCCGCCTCATTGAAGCACCCCGGGCACTTATGAATGCAGGGGTAATTCTTCACGAAGACCTCGCGCGCTTTTGCGAGCGGTGCGTCGTTCACTTGCTCCGCGAAATTGGCGCGCGGAACATTCAGGTCCAAAGTGAGGAGTTTTTTAACAGACTCACCTCCAACCTGAACCGTTTCAATGATCCGGCTCCGCTCTTCCGGAAAGGACCATTTGTGAACCATCAAATGAAACCCCTGCGGAATTTCATTTTTTGGCGGCAGCACAGTCGCCACATTCGGAAATTTATTCATGATCATCCTCCTTTTTTACTTTCTGTTTACTAGAGGGCGATCAGTTTCGCCATAGTGTGAAGCCGCGTAGTACTCTGCGGCTTCCTACTATGGCGAAGAGTGTCAATATACTAAGTTCTGCCAATAGAATAACATTTTTCTTGCCTTATGTCAAAGCATTTCGTCACTTTAATTACATAAAAAGCTATATTTATCAATATATTTATAGTTATTGGCCTGTTTTTGTGGAAAAAGATTGACACAATCTCCTACTAAGGCTACACTTACCTTATGGAAAACAAAAATACCCAATTGAAACTTCAGCTTCAATCTTTTGGCTTCAGCGAAAAAGAAACTGATGTCTACATTGCTCTCCTTGAACTTGGAAAAGGAACGGTATCTAAAATCTCACTTCAAGCAGGAATAAATCGAACGACTGGTTACGATATTCTCGGATCACTTGTAAGTAAAAAGCTTGTAACCGTATCTGGGAAAGAACCGAAACAAGAACATTCCGCTGAACCTCCTACTGCAATTACAGAATATCTAAAGAGACGAGTATCGGAAACGGAAACATACATAAAAGAGGCAGAGAAAATTTTGCCGGAACTAACTCTCCTTCACACGATAGAAAATCGTCCGAAGATCAGATTCTACGAAGGATTAGAAGGTCTTCAATACGTGTACGAGGATACGCTCACAAGCTCGGAGACGATTCGTGCATACGCCGCTCCAGATGATGTCCAGAGAACTCTTCCAAATTATTTTCCCGATTATTTCAAGCGTCGAGCTAAAAAAGGAATTCCTATTCGCGCAATTTTCCCACGCACACCAACCGCAGAAGAAAGACAATCTCATGACATAGAAGAAAAAAGAGACACGGCATTCGTCCCAGCCGATAAATACTATTTTTCGCCCGAAATAAATATCTACGATAATAAAATTATGATTGCTTCGTGGCGAGAAAAGCTCGGTATCACAATAGAAAGCGAGGAGATTGCAGATGCAATGAAAAAGATATTCGAACTCGCTTGGGCAGAGGCAAAGAGATTAGATGCGGAAACAAAAAAATAGACTGCTCTATTATGTTTTTTTATTTAATGTGTTAGAATCTCTGGGTCATTAATTTCGGAGTGTGGTGCAACGGTAGCATATATGATTTGGGATCATACGATCCGAGTTCGAATCTCGGCACTCCGACAAGAAGAAAAAAAAACGGCTAATGCCGTTTTTTTCTGTCACCAATCCCCTTTTAGATTCTAAAGGACATTATATTTTATAAAAGACATCTAAAGGACAATGTCCTCCAGGAGCTTCACGTTAGCCATTTTCTTCTTTATATCGAGAAGAACTATTACTACATCCAATTGCCATTCAGGTTCATCATCAGGGTAAGTTTCAAGGAGATAGCTTTGGATTACCCTACCGAGTCGCCTAAGTTTTCCCTCGTGAACATTTTCTTCTGGCCTATACTCATCCCCTGTTACACGTGGAACATCCTTTGGACCGGACAGATTGATTTCACGTGAAACTGTCTTTACCTCAACAAAATAGAGCTTTTTGTCTTTTTGGGCCACAATGTCTATCTCTCCCCACTTCTTAAGGTAATTCCGACAAACTATCCTGTACCCTTTCTTTTCTAGATACTTACAAGCCGCATCTTCTCCTTTGACTCCTATTGGATCTGTAAGATTAAGTCGTTTCACGTGGAACTTTATTTAATCAGTCCCTGGTCGAGAATCTCTCGGACAAACATATCCAATTCCTTCTCTGCTTTCATTTCTGCAATAGTCATCCATTTGAAATCTGTACTTTCGCCATCAATCTTCGGCTCTCCCTCAATATTTGCAATGTAACTGATTCGAACAATATGTTTCCCGTGAACCCTCAAAATGTCTTGTGCTGTAAGGATTTGAGGTGTTTCATGTAAAACAAGTCCTGTCTCCTCGAGGATTTCCCTCTTCAGATTGTCGAACAGAGAGCTTCCGGGATTGATTCTCCCGCCCACAATATCCCAATTTCCCTTGATATCCTTATACTTTTCAGATCTTCGAAGGAGGAGAAACTTCCCCTCTTTGTTCTTAAGAAATGCTTTTACCCCAACTTGTAGTGTTATGTCTTTTTGATCCATAAAATATGTTACTTAAGAAACATTTAATGCTTATTGGACTGGAATTTCGTGTCTTATTGTACTATAGTTACATTTAGAGCCATTTTTTAGATAAAAGACCGGAATTTTGATGATCTTAAAGATTGTCTTTTATGCACACAATCCACAGAGTTATCCACAGTTACACGTGAAATACCTATATTTTAGGCCATTTTTGATTTTTAAACAACTGTGGAAATGGACAAAGGACAGGGGACAAAGAATACCGGTGCGGGTAGGGAATCGACCCTTACAGGGTCAGTACCCCAGTTGGATTTTTTATGCGCGCTCACGCGCTTTAAAAAATACTCAACTGGGCTCCGATTCTCCCATGCAATGCGCCCCTCGCATTGCATACCCGCCCAAAAAACTTCGTTTTTTGTGCGGGTAGGGAGAATCGGACTCCCGTCTAATCCTTGGCAAGGACTCGTTCTACCACTAAACCATACCCGCTTATTTTTATGAACGTTATCATACCATATCGTCTTTCGATTTAAAATGAAACTTCCGTTTTTCGTCAAATTAACGTATGATGTGGCCACGCGCCCATAGTGAAATGGATATCACACCGGTCTTCGGAACCGTTATTGGGGGTTCGAATCCCTCTGGGCGCACAAAAAGGCGTATGAAACTCCTTCACAACCAACATTTTGACATCCCGAAAGAGATAATGAATGTACTCGAAATGCTCGAAAAAGGCGGTTTTGAAGCATATATCGTTGGAGGATGCGTGAGGGGACTTCTCACAGGATGGAAACCTCGAGATTGGGATGTCACGACCAACGCGACACCGGAAGAAATCATCAAGCTTTTCCCAAAAACATTTTACGAAAATACGTACGGCACAGTGGGAGTAGTAAATGAAGATATCTCAACACGAACTGAAGAGGGGATTCCTGATGAGACATTGCGCGTAGTAGAAGTCACTCCGTATCGTCTTGAATCTACCTATTCAGACAACAGACGTCCTGACGCTGTCACATTCAGCAAGAACATCGAAGATGACTTAAAGCGCAGAGATTTCACAATAAATGCGATTGCATTATCTGTAAAAAAAGTTGGGACAAAGCTTGAAGAAAAAATTATTGATCCGCACGGAGGAATCGCCGACATTGCAAAGAAAACTCTTCGAACAGTAGGGAAGCCGGAAGACAGATTTGGAGAAGATGCACTCCGTATTCTTCGCGCAATTCGCATCTCTACCGAGACAGGTTTTGTAATTGAAAAAGAAACGGAAATAGGAATTCAGAAATGTGCTCCACTTCTTGCAAAGATTTCTAAAGAAAGAGTTCGCGATGAATTTGTAAAGATCATTATGTCCAAAGAGCCGATGAAAGGCTTAATAATGGCTCAAAATATGGATATTTTGAAGTATATTGTTCCAGAGCTCGAGAGAAGTATTGGTGTCGCACAAAATCAGGCACATGCATTTGATGTCTGGACGCACCTTCTCAAATCACTTCAGCACGGAGCGGATAAAAATTGGTCGCTCGAAGTTCGCCTCACCGCACTTCTTCACGACATCGGGAAACCGGAAAGCAAACGACAGCCGATAGATAAAAAAGATCCTACATTCTATGGTCACGAGGTCATCGGTGCGCGAATGACAAAAAAGATCCTTGAGAATTTGAAGTTCTCAAATAAAATAATTGAGAAAGTGACGCTTCTTGTGCGATGGCATATGTTCTTTTCTGACACAGAACAAATCACACTTTCTGCGGTACGCAGAATGGTTGCAAATGTCGGCAAAGAAAATATCTGGGACCTTATGAATGTCCGCGCATGTGACCGAATTGGAACGGGAAGACCAAAAGAGAGCCCGTATCGACTTCGAAAGTATAAATCAATGATCGAGGAAGCAATGCGAGATCCGATCTCTGTCACGATGCTTAAAATTGATGGGAACAAAATTATTGAAGTTACAAAGACTCCTGCAGGACCAAAAGTGGGCTTTATTCTCCACGCACTCCTTGAAGAAGTATTGGAAGATCCAAAATTAAATACCGAGCAATATCTCGAGGAAAAAGCAAAGAAACTCATCGCACTTTCAGAGGAAGAATTGAAAAATCTAGGGAAACAAGGTGTCGCAAAAAAAGAAACTCTCGAACAAAAAGAGAAGGAAGAGATACGAAAAAAGCACTGGGTTAAATAAAAAAAGACAATCGAAAACCGCCTTCACGATAATAAATGTTGTAAAGACGGTTTCGTGAAAAGTGTTTTTCTATTGGTTAAATGAGAATACCCGCATTGATTTTAAAGCCAAAATATATTGGCTAATTTTGGGTCTTTCTATAATTTAATTTTTTGAAAACGCTTTTCAAAAGGCATTAGAGAGAGTAAATGCCTATTTCAATGTACTGGATCAAAAAATAAAGCCTCGGCGATATAAATTGATTCCGGGTAAATTGTAGCATCTATAAAAGACACGTAAAGGACATCCCTGTGCATAACTGTCCTTTATAAAGGACAGTTATTTTTGGCTCTAGAAATCGAGGTTTAGACTTACTGGGCAATGGTCGGACCCCATGACGTCTGGGAGAATCTCAGCCTTTTTTATCTTATCTTTCAGTTTCGACGAGACCAATATGTAGTCTATCCTCCAACCGACATTTCGTGCACGTGCGTTTGCAAAGTGTGACCACCATGTATAGAAACCATTTCCTTTGTGAAATATCCTAAATGTATCGATAAATCCAGCGTCAATAAAAGCCTGGAAACCTTCTCGCTCTTCTTTAGTGAAACCCTTAAGACCTTCGTTTTCTTTTGGTCGTGCCAGATCATCGGGGGTATGGGCAACATTTAAATCTCCGCAGAAAACTACCGACTTTTTCTTTTCGAGACTCTTGCAATACGCAAGAAATGCTGGATCCCACTGCTTATGACGAAGGGGAATTCGGCTCAAATCATCTTTAGCGTTGGGAGTATAGACAGTCACTGTGTAAAAATCCTTGTATTCAGCCGTTATTACACGTCCTTCGGTTCTCGGATCGCCATAGGTATCGGCACAAAGCCCGAATTTCTCACATATTGTCTCTGGAAGACCGTTTACTATCGAAAGCGGCTTTGTTTTGGTGAAAATAGCCGTACCAGAATATCCCTTCTTGGTCGCAGAGTTCCAATACTCTGTATATTGAGGCAAATTTACTGGAGATTCATGTTGCTGTGCCTTTGTTTCCTGCAAACACAAGATATCCGGATCATATTTTTCGATAAAAGGTGCGAAAAGACCCTTTTTTACAACAGCTCGTATGCCGTTTACATTCCAAGAAATGATTTTCATTTTTTGATTATAACAAAAAGACTAAATTGTAGCGAAAAAAATATTTTGACAATACAATTTAGATTCTATAAGCTCTCGACAGAAAGGGGCTCGACTTCGAGAAAGGAGTGCGACAATGAACCCCGCAAGTCCGAGAGAAATCGTGGAACGACAGAGAAGAGAAAGAAGGCTGGAGCGGCGGGGGAAAAAATTTCTCGAGAAAACCCTGCAAAAAATGTGCTTGCCAACGGACCCAAAAGAAATCGTCGACAGAAAGTTTGTCTTTTTCTTTGGGGAGAAACACTGTGTAGGCGGAACCATTAACTCGTTTCAGGTCCTGGAAAGAAAGGAGAGGGGAGATTCTGGGAAAAAACGACCAGTGCCAGTCTGTCATTTATTCGTGACGTTGCAAATAGTTCATCCAAAGCGAAGAGCGTTCGCGATGGTTGAACAGGCTGAGGTTAAATACATCTCAGTCCAGGAAAGCCATCGTGAGGGGCATTTGCCGGTGTGCTCTTTCTTCTCCCAGCCCGACGGATGGCTTCATGGGAGATTACAGTTGTTGTGAAGCCAGAAATAAAGAGTTGGTTGCCCGCTTGCGGATAATCGACTCTTTTTTAATTTCTTTTCTTATCGTGAAACTGCTTGTGAATGTCGTGGAGATGTTTGTCGGTCATGTGGGTATAGATCTGTGTCGTGCTTATGTTTGAGTGCCCCAAGAGCATTTGTACGGAACGCAGATCAGCTCCATTTTGCAAAAGATCAGTGGCGAAGCTGTGGCGCAAGCTATGCGGAGTCACTTTTTTCGAGACTCCGGCCTTTATCGCGTAGTGTTTCACCAATCGCTCCACCGAACGGGTCGAAAGTCTCATTCCAGCATTTTTCTTTGAAGTTTTGCCGAATCCTCGCTCTTCAACTTGAGTGAAAAGAGAATCGTCCATGTCTTTTCGCTTTTTGAGATACTTTTGGAGCATCTCTTTTGCAGTTTTCGAGAGAAATACCACTCGCACCTTCTCACCTTTCCCTCGAACAGAAAATTCGTCTCGGCTAATATCTAAATCTCGGGGAAGCTTGCAGAGTTCTGACACACGAAGCCCAGTGGAGAAAAGCATCTCAAGAATGGCTCTGTCGCGAAGCTGTTTCAGACTGTCTCCTTCAGCGGCTTTCAGTACTCGAGAAAGTTCATCAGAAGAAATGGTATCAATGGAACGCTCCGGCACCTTTGCAAGCTCAATTCTGTCCGGCGAGAGGGAAGGAATGCCTCGGTAGACCAGATATTTAAGAAAAGAGCGGAGAGCGATGAGATAATAGTTCTGGGTTTTCTTTTTTAACGAGTCGGAATCGCCTCGAGTTGGCATTGCACTCTGCCGATTGAGCCAGAGACGGAATTCTCGAACTGCGGAGTCGGTAATATCGCTCGGTTTTTTATGTTTAGTGTAATCAAGAAAGCGATTTAGATACCGTTCATAGTTTTCAACAGTTTTTTTGCTCCGCCCCTTGTCGATTTCAACGTATTGGAGAAATTCTTTCTTTAATTCATCGAGGTTTGCCATCGTTTTATAATAGCACCAATGTCGCACAATATTATCCCCAGTCATCCTTTTAAGGAGTCTTTCCTATGCAGGGGCTTGCATTAAATCCGGTTTCGTGATACCATACTGGGACCATGTTAACAAAGACAAAGAAACAGCGGGTAATGAAGGAGACACGAATCCACGATAAGGATACCGGCTCTCCGGAAGTTCAGATTGCTCTTCTTACGAAGAGAATCGCAGAACTCGCAGGACATTTGAAGAAACACCAGAAAGACAATCACTCACGACGAGGACTTCTCCAGATGGTGGCAGACAGACAGACTCATATGGCATATCTCATGAAGAAAGATCCAAAGAGACACTCTGCAATCCTCAAACATCTCGATATCAAGAAGGCAAAATAAAAAAATGACCCTTCCGGGGGTCATTTTTCTCGCAGTTTCATTTAAAGGCTCGATTTCGTCTTTCGGCATGGAAGCAGTATACTTTTTATACACATTAGCAATATTTTTTCACCCGCCAAAATTTTCATGAGCGGGTACAAGAATAACTTATCAATCAATTAAACAGCCTTTTTTCAAAACAGAATTTTCGAATTTGAATATGAAAACTTAGGCGGGTAAATGACAGTAATTAAACACAGAGAACAGAGAGTCGGTATTTTTATAGATACGCAAAACCTCTACCACAGCGCGAAAAATCTGTATCACGCTCGGGTCAATTTCGGACAGATCATTAAAGACGGGCTTGCGGGCCGAGCGCTCATCCGAGCGGTTGCCTACGTCATCACCACAGAAAGCGGTGAAGAAAAGCCCTTTTTCGACGCACTTGAGAAAGTGGGCATCGAAACAAAAACAAAAGACCTCCAGATTTTTGCTGGAGGAAGTAAGAAAGCAGATTGGGATGTCGGACTTGCAGTGGATGCTATCAAAGCGGCACCAAAGCTCGACACAGTCATCATCGTTTCCGGAGACGGGGACTTTGTACCGCTCATCGAATACTTAAAGGTAAACGAAGGGTGCCAGGTGGAAGTGATTGCCTTCGGGAAATCGACTTCACAGAAACTTGTGGAAGCAGCGGATGACTTTATTGACCTCTGCGAGAATCCAAAGAAATATCTCTTGAGCCAAGGAGGACCAAGACGAGCTTAAAAAACTAAAGCACGAAAAAATCTGCATTTAAAATGCAGATTTTTTCGTGCGTGCATTTTGCTCCGATTTTGCTACACTACCTCTATTATTCACTAGCTTGGTCTTCAGATAGGTAGATTTCAAGCCACGAGCTCGGAAATCTAAAATCTGGAGACCACTTATTATAAGATGAAGAAAAAAGAATACTCGATTGAAATTGGGGGCAAGGTTATTACTGCGCAATTTACTGATCTCGCCGACCAGACAAACGGCTCGGTGATCGTGCGTTCAGGCAACACGGTTGTGCTTGCGACAGCCGTCATGTCGGAACACGAGAAAGATGGGGATTGGTTCCCGCTCACTGTTGATTATGAAGAACGATTTTATGCTTCAGGGAAAATTCTTGGAAGCCGATTTATGCGTCGTGAAGGGAGACCGACCGACGAAGCGATTCTTTCAGGAAGAATCGTAGACCGAACTATTCGTCCGCTTTTCAATCAAGCAATACGAAATGAGGTGCAAGTTGTGATTACCATTCTCTCTATTGATACCGAAGACCCTGATGTACTCGCTGTCTTAGCATCTTCGCTTGCACTTGGAACTTCAAACATTCCTTGGGCAGGGCCTGTAAGTGCTATTCGAGTCGGCAAAAAAATCACAGCAAATGAATTTCTTATAAATCCAAACTATGAAAACAGAAATGCTTCTGATTTTGAGCTCGACCTACTTGCTTGCGGAAAAGACGGCAATATTAATATGATCGAAGTCGGCGGAAAGGAAATTGAAAACGCAGTTATTGCTTCCGGACTCGAGAAATGTTCAGAAGAAATTGAAAAACTCCAAGCGTTCCAGGCAAAAATTATTTCCGAGATCGGCAGACCAAAGAAAGAGATCGCTCTTCCTGTACTTTCGGAAGAGATGAAAGCTCTTTACGAGACGACGATAGCAAGCAGGCTTGAGAAAGCGGTCTTCAGCGGAGCAGGGCACGAACACATTCACGCTCTTAAAAAAGAATGGAAAACAGCCTTGGAGACAAAATTCGGCAAAGACGAAAAATTCGGCCTTGCATTCGAGCATTTTGAAAATAAAATCAACGACCTTCTCCATAAAGAAGCGATCGAAAAAGAAAGACGCCCTGACGGACGAAAGATGGATGAAGTACGGCCACTTTATGTCCAAGCTGGCGGAATTTCTCCAATCATTCACGGCACCGGAATCTTTTATCGAGGAGGTACACACGTTCTTTCCGCTCTTACCTTGGGAGGCCCTGGCGATTCGCAAATACTCGACGGAATGGAAATAGAGGGGCAGAAACGATTTATGCATCACTACAACTTCCCTCCATTTTCTTCTGGAGAAACAGGAAGAATGGGCGGAACAAATCGACGAATGATCGGCCACGGAGCTCTTGCAGAAAAAGCTTTGCTTGCTGTGATTCCGACAAAAGAAATTTTCCCATATACAATTCGAATCGTGTCAGAATCACTTGCATCAAACGGTTCAACGTCAATGGCTTCAACTTGCGCTTCTACTATTGCGCTTATGGACGCGGGAGTGCCTATAAGTGCGCCAGTCGCAGGAATCGCATCAGGACTTATGTTGGAAACTGTAAAAAAGGGAGGAAAAACGGAATACAAATATAAAGTGCTCACTGATATTCAAGGACCAGAAGATCACCACGGAGATATGGATTTCAAAGTCGCCGGAACAAAAAAGGGCATTACTGCAATCCAAATGGACGTAAAAGTAGATGGAGTTCCAATATTTATTCTGAAAGAAGCCCTCGAAGCGGCAAAAAATGCTCGAATCCATATTTTGGAAACAATGACGAAAGAAATCGCGACTCCTCGTGCTGAAATCTCTCCAAACGCCCCAAAGATCCTTATCGTGAAGATCAAACAGGATCAGATCGGAAGTGTCATCGGTCCTGGAGGAAAAGTAATTAAAGAAATAAAAGAAAAAACCGGAGCAGAAATTGATATTGAAGATGACGGCTCGGTATTTATCACTGGCTCGGCAGAGGGAGCAAAGATGGCGGCACAGATCATTTCTGACATGACTCGCGAATTCAAAAGGGGAGAGAAATTCGAAGGCGTCGTTACAAAAGTAGTTGAATTCGGAGCGTTCGTCCGATTCTGCGGCCAGCAAGAAGGACTCGTGCACGTTTCAGAAATTGCACCGTTCCGAATCGATATCGTAGGAAACTATCTCAAAGAGGGCGACAAGATACCAGTTATCCTAAAAGACATAGATGAGAAGGGGAGGATCAAACTTTCACTCAAAGACGCTGATCCGACTTTCATAAAGCCGAAAATAAAGTAAGAGATCACGGGCGCGGCAAGAATCGCCCCTTAGTGGACATTGGTGCGATATGATTCTGCTAAATCACGGCCGCGCCCTTTCCTTTTTGTTTTCCCCAACTTTTAAAAAAAGTTCGTGTGGGGGTATACTATAGTCCATGGAGAACGCACCTGTCCCTCAAAATCCAGAGAATCAGCAAAAGCAACCGATAAATCCTCCCGTCAAAAGCGGGTTATCGAACCTTCGCACGTATCAAGATGATATCGCAAGCGCAGTGAATAAAGAGAAAGCGTCGATGATCACGATTGCTCTCGCAGAAGCCAAAAAGCGCGAGCAAAATGTAACATTCGAAAAACAATCCTCTTTCTCAGGCAGAAATATTTGGATCACAGCCGTAAGCATACTGCTTATCCTCGGAGGTGCGGGCATTTCTCTCTATTTCTATCTTCAACAAAAACCAATCCCACCTTCCCAAAGCCATATTGCAGAAAATGCCCTCCTCATAGCAGATTCAGAAAAAATTATCCCGGTTAGCACGCTTGCAAGACAAGAAATTCTTTCGGCATTAGAAAATGAAAAACGCTCGTATAGCGGAGAGCTTGGCTCAGTAGAAAATGTCCGTCTTCAGACAGGAGATACGGCAAAAAGAGACCTTACCGCATCAGAATTTTTCTCATCTCTATCTTCAACAATTCCCGGCAATCTTTTGCGCTCGATAAATCCGACTTATGTCTTCGGCATACATGTATTCAAGAAAAACGAGCCATTTATCATTCTCAAAGTCGATTCATACCAAAATGCATTCGCGGGAATGCTTGATTGGGAGAAAACAATGTTTACTGAACTGGGACCGCTCTTTCTTGATGAGGCGCCAAAGGCAAGCGATTTTGCCCCAGCAGGAAAATATGGCGATGGCACTTGGAGTGACGCTATCATCGGAAACAGCGACAGCAGAGCTGTGATGGATAAAGAAACTGGAGAGTATGTATTTCTCTATTCTTTCCTGGATAAAAATACAATTCTCATAACGACGAACGAAGACACAGTAAAAGAAATCGCAAACCGTATCAGAGCGCGAGAACTCATTAAAAACAATTGATATCTTTCATAAAAATAATCTGATATCATTTATCTATGAAAAACACTTCAGATTACAAAAAAGCTCTCGAAAAAGAGCTTGGAATTCTGGAAGCAGAGCTTAAGACGGTTGGCAGAAAAAATCCAGACAACCCAAAAGATTGGCAGCCGACGCCAAGCGATTTAAATACGCTCCAATCAGACGAAGAAGAAGTCGCTGAAAATATCGAAGTTTTTGAGGAAAACACGGCAATCTTAAAGGAACTCGAAATCAGATACAACGAAGTAAAAGCTGCCTTAAAAAGAATCGCAGATAATACTTTCGGAAAGTGCACCGTCTGCGGAGAACCGATAGAAGAAAAGAAGCTCGAAGCAAACCCAGCAGCAACAACCTGCATGAAGCATGTAAACTCATAATAGTATGAGTTTCGCTAAAGTATATAGCGCGCAAACGACTCTTCTTAATGCAGAAATTATAACAATCGAAGTGGACCTCTCAAAAGGACTCCATTCTTTCACTATTGTCGGCCTTCCGGACAAGGGAATCGAGGAGTCTCGCGACCGAGTAAGTGCGGCAATAAAGAATTCCGGATTCAAATCTCCCAAAAACAAGAATCAGAAAGTAGTCGTCTCTCTCGCTCCAGCAGATGTGAAGAAAGAAGGCCCGCTTTTTGATCTTCCAATCGCTCTGGCGTATCTTTTGGCATCGGAAGACATTAAATTTAATCCAAAAGGAAAAATATTTCTCGGAGAACTTTCGCTTGATGGGGAATTAAGAAAAATAAAAGGGGTACTTCCGCTTGCAAAGGAAGCGAAAAGAAAAGGATTCGAAGAAATGTATGTCCCGACGGAAAATGCAAAGGAAGCGGCTCTTATAGAAGGAATCAAAGTATTCGGCGCAAAAAGTCTGAAAGAAATTATCGGACATATAAATGAAGCAAAAAATAAAAATGGGGAAGATTCTCTCGTCGAGGCGAAAAAAATTCTAGAAACTCCGCGAACAGAGCTTTTGCATAAGATTCCAAAAGATTTTAATGATTTTTCTGACATCAAGGGCCAAGAAGGCGCAAAAAGAGGACTCGAGATCGCAGCTGCGGGAAGACATAATATCGCAATGTGGGGTCCGCCAGGAACAGGAAAGACAATGCTTGCGGAAGCACTCATTCACATTCTTCCGCCTCTTTCTTTTGAAGAAGCGCTTGAAACCACCGCCATCCATTCTGTAGCCGGCACACTCCACGACGATCTCGTCACCAATCCTCCATTTCGTTCTCCCCATCATACTTCTTCGTACGTATCGCTTATTGGAGGAGGGGTAACGCCAAAGCCCGGCGAAGCAACTCTCGCTCACAGAGGAGTACTTTTTTTGGACGAATTCCCTGAATTCGATAGGCGAGTGATAAATTCTTTGCGACAACCGCTCGAAGAAAGAGAGATTTCTATTTCCCGAGCAAAGGGCTCCGCGACATTTCCAGCCAATTTCATTCTCATCGCCGCAATGAATCCTTGCCCATGCGGAAATTGGGGAGTGAAGGGGAAAGAATGTGTCTGTTCGCCGATTACTATTTCCCGCTATCAAAGAAAAATCGGCGGGCCGGTAATGGACCGCATTGATATGTGGGTCGAGGTTTCAAAAGTCGATTACGGAAAACTCTCTGGGGAAAGAGCGGAAAAAAGCGAAACGGAGAGTGTCAAGAAAAGAGTCGCGCGAGCGCGTGAAATCCAAAAGAAAAGATTTGAAAAAATAGGCCGTGCTGGCTCAACAAATAATGAAATAAAAGCTAGAGATCTTGCAAAACTTGTACCGCTCGAACCAAAAGTCAAAGATTTGCTTAATGCATCGGCCCAAAAACTCGACCTCTCCGCGCGCGCATATCATCGAGTATTGAAACTCGCGAGAACCGTCGCCGACTTGGATGAAAGTGAGGATGACGGGGAGAAACACATTCTCGAAGCGCTCCAATATCGGCCGAAAAAGTTCGCATAGAATTTAAGAAATGAAAAAACACCGTTTACCCGGTGTTTTTCTTTGAGGAATTATCTAGATT
>JAQTTF010000045.1 GCA_028710915.1 Minisyncoccota bacterium
AAAAGGCGTGCTCTTCTCTATCGCCGGCGGAGACGATTTGAAAATGTTTGAAATCCAAGACGCCGCAAAAATTATTACTGAATCAATCGACCCTGGAGCAAAAGTTATCTTTGGAACTATTCATGATGAGAAATTAAAGAAAGGTGAAGTCAAAGTGACAGTCATCGCATCAGGGTTCCCAGAAGGAATGCCGAAAAAAGGACTCTTTCATTTTGAAAGTGCAGAGCCGAAAGAAGAAAAAAAGAGCAAGCTTTTTGGTGGAAACTCGACTCCTGCTCCCGTCGCAGTGAAAGAAATTCCTAAGCAAGTGGAAGAGAAGAAACCCGAGATCAAAGTGGTAGATGACAACGATGATGAATGGGGCGCAGTGCCGGCATTCTTGCGAAGATCAAAAATTAAATAAGAATCCAAAGCAGTAAAAAACTTCCTTTAAAGGAAGTTTTTTACTGCTAATTTTTGAGAAATCAAGAAATATGTTATCATTCTTCGCATGATATATGACTTAGCAATTATAGGTGGAGGCCCTGCAGGAGCTGCAGCCGCCGTATACGCTGCCCGAAAACGCCTGAAAACTGTTTTCATAACAGAGAGCTTCGGGGGTCAAAGCGTAGTATCGTCCGACATACAAAACTGGATCGGTACAGTTTCTATTTCCGGAGATAAGCTTGCAAAGGATCTCGAGGCTCACATAAAAGCGTATGCAGAAGATATTGTCGATGTAAAAGCAGGAGAAAGAGCCGAAAACATAACAAAAACAGCTTCAGGATTTAGTATAAAAACCAAAAGTGCTTCCTATGAAGCTAAAACTGTCCTTATTGCAACAGGAAGTATGCGAAGGAAGCTCGCAATACCCGGAGCGGAAGAATTCGAAAATAAAGGAATTTCATATTGCGCATCTTGCGACGGACCGCTTTTTGCTGACCAGGATGTTGTTATTGTCGGGGGAGGAAACGCCGCATTTGAATCTGCAGCCCAGCTTCTTGCCTACTCTAAGAGCGTTACCCTTTTGAATCGCGGACCAGAATTCCGAGCTGACCCTGTAACCGTTCAAAGAATCCTTTTAAATCCCAAAATGCGAGCAATCCGAAACGCCATACCGGTAAAAATTACAGGATCTAAATTTGTAACAGGAATTACCTACAAAGATACAGACAAAACAGAAAACGCTGAAACAGAAATAAAGACGACTGGGATTTTTGTTGAAGTCGGCCTTCTCCCAGCAACCGATTTTGCAAAAGATATTGTAAAGCGAAATGAACATAACCAGATCATTATCGATCCTCGAACTCAAGAAACATCACAAAAGGGCATTTGGGCCGCGGGAGATTGCACAGACGGCAAATATCATCAAAACAATATAGCGGCAGGAGATGCGGTCAAAGCCCTTGAGGATATCTATCTTGCTATCCACACAAAATAATTCGTCCTACCAATACATCCAGATACCGTGAGAACGTAAAACTGGTCCAAGAAAATACGAGACGGCATTGCACACAAGAGAAACCAAAAATGCTGTCTTCCAATCAATTCGAAGCACAAAACGATAAAATATCGCCTCAACGATAAATGCGAATGCTTCTGCAAAAATGACAGCTGTACTTGCCGGCCATGCCGTGAGATAAGGAAATATGAACCAGACGTAGGAAATAGTTGAGAAGGAAGCGTAGAGCCCCGCAAATATCATCTGTCCGAGCGAAAGAGAATGTTTCCGAAAAACAAATTTCAAAAGCAAAATAAGGACAATCGTCTCAGTAACATCCGTAAAAAGAAGAGATGTCAGGAACCGGTGTACAAATGCAATATTGCCAGCCATAGGAATAGTATACTAGACGATAAGTTTGAGAAGCAACGGAAATTCTTTATATGGCTGTTTAAAAGTATCAGAACCCATATGACCTTCCCCTTTTAGGACGATCAATTTCCCCGTTCCAAGATTATCTACTATAAATTTCCCCTCTACATCATTGCACCCCCAAGGATCATTATCTGAATTGAGGAGAATAATTTCTTCGGCATTCTTTTTTATTTTCTGCCAATCATATTTATCTTGAAGAATTTTTTCCGGTTCCATATCTCCTTTTTGTCTTGCATACCCGGCAACCAAAATCACTTTTTTGATTTTTACGTTAAGATTTTCAAGAACACTGAGTTGAAGCGGACAACCAGCAGAATGCCCGATCAAAATTGTCTCGGGTGAATATTTTTCTTTCAGAGCAACGGGAAGCCAAGTTTTTAAATCCGGATGATCTGTATCGGGAAGTACCGGAATCGAGACCGAATAGCCCTTTTTCTCAAGTTCTCTTGTAAGCCACGGAAACCAGAAAGATTCTTTTGTTTCTCCTGTTCCGTGGAGAATGATAACGTTTTTCATACTTTAGGATCTTTTAAATTTTCGTAAGAAAACTATCTCCCCTATTATTACAAATTTTGTTATGAGAACCGAAGCGGGATATATCAAATTGATGAGCGAATAACTGCCCATAGAAAACATAGACAGGGAATGTTTGACGGCGTCAGTATACATTGAACCAAGCGATTCACTCTTGGGTGCATGCCAGGTTTTTCGCATCGTCGGGAAAAACGCGATGAGATCGATAAAAGTTGCAAGGAGGACTGACCACAAAACATTCTTAGAGAGTACCCACGGAAGAATAGAAAGGATTGCCAAAACTAAACAAATTTTATCAAAATTTGTAATATCTTTTGTCCCGTAGCCGCCTTTGAGAGAAAGAAGCAGCGTGAAAGTGGTCACAAGAGCTGCAACTCCTGTTGCCCAAGATCCCGGACCTCCGCCAGAAACCCACTGTCCGAGAAATGCTATCGTGGTTACGATAGACCACACAAGCCAAGTATAGGTATGCGGTTTTGTATTTCCCTGAAGAATATCTCGAGTATAGAGAAATGAGCTGAAGAGAGCGAGTAGCGCAGCAACTGCTCCGAGAATTATTTTTAGATCCATAGGAGAATTATAACATTAACTAGGGTTATAAAAACTATTTTTTGCTATAATAGCCGAATGTTTTCAAAAACCCTCGAAGGAAATCTTGTGAGGTACAATCTTTACAAGATTTTTACCAAACGAGTATTTCTCCCGGTTATTGCTATTTACCTGACAACAGTGGGCCACTTAACACTAGCCCAGTTAGCTATCATCGCAAGTATCACCGCAGTCACAAGTGTGGTGATGGAAATACCGACTGGCTATATTGCCGACAAAATTGGACACAAAACTACTCTTTTATGGGGAGCTCTTGTCACCGCAGTTTCTCCGCTCTTCTATATCTTGATGCCAAATTTTGCTGGAGGAATCCTCGGGTCAGTTGTATTTTTTGCCGGAGGGTCATTTACTTCTGGTGCAACCCAGGCTTTTATGCACGAAACGCTTTTAAGTCTCGGAAAAGAGAGTGAGTATTCAAAAATTATGGGCAAGGCCCAGAGCTACGGACTCCTCGGTAATATCGTATTGGTTTCCCTTGTTCCCCTTACATATAGTATTTACCCGACACTTCCTTTTATTCTAGGATTTATCTGTCTCTGCATATCTTTTCTCCTTGTGCTTTCTTTCAAAGATCCGAGCGTTCATATAGAAATAAAAGAGACAAAAATCTCCTTTTTTCAAGAAGTGAAGAACACTCTCCCTGCAAGATTTATCGTTAAAATGATTTCGACGTTTATCATTTTTGGAATCGCTTCGGCAACCTTTGAACAAAGTACTTTGTATCGGGAACTCGTTTTTAAAAATCTTGGAATTCCAGTCGCCTATTTTGGTTTCATCCTGGCATTCGGTAGTCTTTTAGCAGCAATCACAGGACATTATATTCACCATCTCAAGAAATTGAAACCGGAAAGATTTTTCCTTTTTGATATTTTATATATTATCGGAATTCTGCTGATTATCGGTCTTTCAGGGAATCCGGTGATCATTATTCTGGCATTTTGTCTCGTCCCGGCCTACGACAGAACACGAAATATCATTTACGAATCAATTGTGTTCGAAGAATTCCCAAGAAGCAATTACAAAGCGACTTTGTTGTCGATAATGAATTTTTGCGATTTCGCAAGCGCCATTTGGATTCCTCTCGTTTTTGCATATACCGTTTCTCAATTTGGCATTATGAAAGGACACGCAATATTCGGCTTGATACTCTTGGCGATATTACTGCCAGTTCTTATCGGACATAATTTAATTAAAAAGAAAACATCTATTAGCACTTAATGCGGAGGAGGCGAGATTTGAAACTTACAGTTTCAGTATACCTTTTGGCTAAAATTTTCGCTCACTCAATTTTAGACTCAAAAGGTTTTCAAATCTCGCACGGAAGCATTCCAAGCTTCCTCTCCTTCTTGTTCACTTCGTTCACGGCGGAGGAGGCGAGATTTGAACTCGCGAGACCCTTTCGAGCCTGCTGGTTTTCGAAACCAGTGCTTTCAACCGCTCAGCCACTCCTCCAAGTGTAGCGAGCATTTATCCTAGCATTTTTTGCCTTTTTTACAAAAAATGCTATGATTTCTTGGTTAATTTTGGCCCTATCGTCTAATGGTTAGGACACGGCCTTTTCAAGGCTGTAATCCGGGTTCGACTCCCGGTAGGGTCATAGTGTGATACTTGCTCAGGTGGCAGAAAAAAATCGGCGCGCGCCGAAGGCGCGCTGTAGGGCGAAGGTATGAATCCGGCGGTGTGGGTGCGGGCGAATACGGAGGGCGGGCAAAATGAGATCGAGATAGTTTTGTCTTTGAGGGCGGGGTTCGTTCCGAAGGAACGGACGAAGTCGCGGATTTCCGCGAGTTTGTCACTGCGCGCCAGAGAACCCGCCTGTTTTGAATCCAAAATCCATTTCCGCAGGGGTTCGACCCAATTCTTTCTTTCGTTTCGGAGAGATGCAGATTTGTCTTGAAGCGAGCGTTTTTGGCGCATCAGAACGTCCTTTTTCACTATGTACTGTTCTCGCTCAATATCGTGGTTCAAATATAGATCAACAAGCGCGTCCAATTTCGCTTCAAGACTTTTCAACTCCGCTTTCATCTCTCCGATACGACTTTCCGAAACGTGGGCGTCTTCTTTTTCCCATTCGGCGACTTTGCCGAGCATAGCGTTTGCCCACGTTTCGGGAAGCGACACTTCTTGAAGCTGTTTTTTGACTTGGAGAGCGAGCAGGTCTTCGCGAAGATATTTTTGCAGACATTTTCCTTTCTTTTTCGTACAGCGATAGTAGCGATATTTTTTGCCCCAGCGATTGGTTGTCCATTGCGCGGTGATCATGCTTCCGCACTCACCGCAACGAAAAAGATTCGCAAAAGGAAAATGATGTCCCTGTCTGCAATGTCGCGGCTTTGCTCGCTCGACAACTCTTTTCTGCACAGCTTCAAAAAGTGTCGAAGAAA
>JAQTTF010000046.1 GCA_028710915.1 Minisyncoccota bacterium
CAACAGTATTCCAAATACTCTTCCACTCATCCAATGAAATATTTCTGTCAGGTATAAGTAAGAGCGTATCCCTGTCATAATTTTCATTAAAATGTAATTCTAACTTCACTCCATGAATCAAAAGATTTTCATAAAGATCTTTAGGGAGTGTATACGATTTTAGATTCGCTTCTTTATGAAAGCCCAAGTATTGAGAACCCTTAACAAGATTACGAAAGCCAGATTCAAATGTGAGCCATCCCCGCTTTTCCAATTCAGAAACGGCTTCTCGAACTTGGGGCTCAAGTTCTTCAAGATATACTCCCATGCGCAATTCCTGCTCTGATCCAATAGGATTATTTTTAAGCCGATCGTTGAGATCACGATGACTCTGGCTCAGCGCATCTTCTCGTGAACGCAGATTAAAAAGAAATTGGTTCATATGCTCTTCATCAAGCTCGAAAAATTCTGGATTGGATCCGTATTCTTCAAGAGAAGCTATGCGCCAAGGATTCTCTATAATTGCATCCAAAAGAACCTGACGGCTCGCTATAGCCTCAAGTAGTTTTTCTTCGATTCCTTCGGTGTGTGCTGGGTGCACAGACTGAAGTGCTGCTTTTAATTTCTCAATCGGACTCTTCTCCTCTCTCGGAGTAGCGGCCAAATTAGGAAATTCAGACATAGAAAGCAGTCATTATTTCTTCTTCCCCTGCTCTTTTATACAAGCTGCGATAAATGCGGAGAAAAGTGGGTGCGGAGCGAGCGGTCTCGCGAGAAATTCTGGATGAAATTGTGTGCCGAGGAAAAATGGATGGACTGTCTCCGGCAGCTCTGCGATTTCCATGAGTCTGCCGTCAGGCGATGTGCCAGAAAATACAAGACCCTGTTCTTCCATTTGCATGATAAATTCTGGATTTACTTCATATCGGTGCCTGTGACGCTCGCTAATTTTTGCTTTGCCATATGCGGTAGAAGCGACTGTTCCTTTTTTCAAATTTGCAGGATACGCGCCAAGCCGCATTGAGCCTCCATAATTTCCCTCAGCGAGGAGCACTTTCTGATCAGACATAATATCAATAACCGGATACTTTGTTTTCGGATTAATTTCTGTCGTATTTGCATCTTTGAGTCCCACTACATTTCGCGCAAACTCTACCACCGCAAGCTGCATTCCGTAACAAAGGCCAAAGTATGGGATTCCGTTTTCTCGTGCAAAACGAATACTCTCGATAACGCCTTCAATACCAGATGAGCCAAATCCCCCAGGGACGATGATGCCGTCGTATTCTCGAAGTGATTCAATTTTTAATTTTCCTGTTTCAAATTCTTTTGAATTTATCCATGTGAGCGAAGCGTGGGCTCCCTGTGTATACGAGGAAAATTTAACTGCTTCAATGACCGAGAGATATGCATCAGAAAGCATAAAATCGCCCGTATCGAAATATTTTCCAACCACGGCAATCTTGAGCTCTTTTGACGAATTCTTTGTTTTCTTTACAAACTGTCTCCATTCAGAGAGAATCGCTCCTTTTTTCTTGCTTTCGAGGCCAAGAGATTTGAGCACAATAGAACCTATCTTATCTTTATCAAAATTGAGGGGAATATCATAAATACTGTCGACATCCGGAGCGGAGATGACATTATCCGGAGTAACATTGCACCAAATAGCGATTTTCTCTTTTCGTTTCTGGTCAAGCGGAAGCGCGCTTCGAGCAATCAAAATGTCGGGCTGAATTCCGTATGAGTTCAACATGTGCACCGCTGTCTGAGTCGGCTTTGTCTTCATCTCTCCGAGTTTCGAAGGAATCGGCAAGTAAGAGACGAGAATGAAACTTACGTCTCCAGGGTGGCGAAGACGGAGCACGCGAGCCGCTTCGAGAAACATCATGTTCTGATAGTCTCCAACAGTTCCTCCGATTTCAATTATAGAAATACTCGAACCATTCATATCCGCTGCTCGCTCGATTCGGCGTGTAATTTCGTTGGTGATATAAGGAATTGCTTCAACACACTTCCCTCCGTAGCCAAGTGCGCGCTCCTTCTCAATTACATACTTGTAGACCATTCCACTCGTGATGTAATCCTCGGTTTTAAGATCAAGCTCCATGAAGCGCTCATAGTTCCCCATATCTTGATCTGTCTCAAGGCCGGAATTCAATACAAAAACTTCCCCGTGCTCTGTCGGATTCATAGTACCCGCGTCGACATTTAAATATGGATCAACCTTGATTGGATTGACTCCAAATCCCTTTTCCTGAAGGATTCTTCCGATTGACGCTGTTGCAACGCCTTTTCCTACTCCAGACATAACCCCACCTATCACAAATATATATTTGTGGTTCTTTTTTCTCATGTGTATGCGATTAAATTTTCAAATACTTCCTTGTTGCTAAAAAACTTGATACTGCGCTAATGAAAATCCCTGACAACGTGATAATAAGGAAAATTTGGCCAAAATTTGCTTTGTAGTAATCAAAAATATTGATACCTGTAAAGAAATTTTCCGTTTTTGGTCCGAGCCAATAAGTCAGCGGATAAAAAAGAACAAGGGTTATAATCGCGGATATAAGTCCGTAGAAAATGCCTGTAACGACGAACGGTCCGCGAATGTACTTGTTGCTTGCACCCACAAGCCTCATCACGGAGATTTCCTCGCGAGCAGTATAGATTGCCAGCCGTACAGTGTTGAATGTGATAAGCACCGATATAATAGCTAAAATAATGGTAAGAGTAAATCCCAGTTTTTGCCCAGCCTGGATAATGCGAGTGAGCTTGTCGATAGCAACTTTATTTTGAAGATAATTCACCTTATCGATAATGGTGTTTCCATCGCTTGAAAGGGCGTTTTTCCCGTCCAAAAATGCTGCTATACCCTCATACTGGGATGGATCTTTAGCTTTAATATTGAGGACTGCGCCGAGCGGGTTATCCCCAAGTTCATCAAGCGCTTGAAGCGTAAGCTGATCTGTCTGGTGTTTTTCTTTAAAATTAGCGAGAGCTTGATCGCGAGAAATGTAATCGACATGAGCAACTTCTGGAAGAGCTTCAAGAGTTTTCTTCAGAGCTAAAATGTCATCTTCGGTTGCTGTTGTTGTGAAATAAACATTAATATCAACTTTATTTTGGATTTGCGTTAATGTGGAAGAAAGAGTTGCAGAAGCAAAGATGAGAGAACCGATTACAAAAAGTGTCACCACCAAGACAAGAACGGAAGCAAGAGACACAAAGCCATTTCTCCAGAAACTGGTGAATCCTGCGCGAAATACTCTTTTTACTTTAACCCAAAGCATATTTTATATCTGTATTGTACCTTAAAAATGCGAAATGCGATTTTGTATTTTTTATAAACTATACTTGCCTTCTTTATCATCACGAATAATTTTCCCCGCCTCCATCGTAATCACCCGCTTGCCAATTGAATCCACAACTCCCCTATTATGAGTCGTGAGAATGACAGTCGTACCAAGTTCGTGAATTTTTTTCAAAATCTGCACGACATCAATGGTATTTATCGGATCGAGATTCCCTGTTGGCTCATCCGCAATCAAAATGTCGGGCTGATTCACAATCGCTCGAGCAATCGCCACTCGCTGTTTCTCTCCACCGGAAAGCTGGTGCGGAAAATTGAGAATTTTTTCACCAAGACCGACAAGCTCGAGCACATGCGGAACATCAGCAGCAATTTCTTCGTCAGTCCTTCCCGATGCTTCCATAGCAAATGCAATGTTTTCATATGCAGTCTTGTCGGGAAGAAGGCGGAAGTCTTGAAATACTGTGCCAATTCTTCGGCGAAGCTGGCTGACCTCTTTTCTGCTCAATTTGTGAATATCAACGGACTCGAGAAAGACTCTTCCGGCAGTCGGTCGTTCTTCAGCAAATATCATCTTAAGAAGCGTAGTCTTGCCGGCGCCAGAATGCCCGACGATCGAAACAAACTCTTTTGGAGATACTTTAAAGCTCACATCAGAGAGAGCTACGGAGTTATCATTATATACTTTAGAAACTTTTTCGAAATATATCATTAGGAAAAATACTGAATGACAAAAGAGAGACATCTACAGTATACCACCCCACAGTAGAATTTTCGAGGGCGAAAATTCACTATAGGGCAAGGAAAAAATAGGTTTTATAAATTCTTCTCTGCTTCAATAAAAAGATCGAGGTCTCCGGCAAGCACTTTATCAGCATTTGAGGTTTCAGCTTCTGTTCTATGATCCTTCACCATTTTGTAGGGATGAAGCACATAGGATCGAATCTGGTTTCCCCATTCAATATCAGTCGAGGAACTTATCGCCATTCCTTTTTCTTTTTTCTTCCGGTCATCTTCTTGCTTCTTATAAATTTTAGCCTTAATCATAGCGATTGCTTTCTCACGATTTTGCTGTTGCGAACGCTCGCTTGTCACATGCACGGAAAATCCTGTCGGAATATGTACCGCCCGTACTGCAGTTTCGCGTTTATTCACGTTCTGTCCTCCAGGACCGCCAGCTTTTGCAGTCTCAATCTTGATATCCTGCGGAGGAATTTCAATTTCATCCATCTTTTCAAATTTCGGTAAAACTTCTACAAGCGAAAATGATGTTTGCCTAATTCCTTTTGCCCCGAATGGAGAAATACGCACAAGTCGGTGTACTCCGGATTCATTCTTGAGTATTCCATACACCCCCTTCCCGGAAATTTCAAAAGAAATATTTCGGTACCCGCCATGATCATTTTCATTGTGAGAAAGATTCATTATTCCCCATCCATATCTCCCTGCATATTTGGAATACATCTCATAGAGCATTCGAGTAAAATCTTCTGCATCATCGCCTCCGGCTCCAGAGAAAATAGTGAGAATCGCGTCGCCTTTATCAAATTTCCCTATGCCTGAAATTTCATCTTTCAGCGTTTGAATTTCTTTGATCACGGCTTGCGCCTGATTTTTGTCCGCCCAAAAATCAGGCGCGCTCATGCTTGCCTCGAGTTCTTTTATTTTTTCTTCTTTGGTTTGTTTTATATCTGGCATATTTTGAGAAACCGATCTATTCATCCCATTAGAGCCGGAGGTGAGAATCGGACTCACGACCCCCACTTTACGAAAGTGGTGCTCTACCAACTGAGCTACTCCGGCTCTAATGGGACCAACTAAGATACTTCGGCATAATCAAATTTAAAAAATTGCTTTACTCTGAGTCCTTTTACGAATTTGCTCGAACTTTTTTCAGCAAAAGCATGAAGGACTGCTAACTTCACGCGCCGAGCGCGTGGTGACTCCAAACTCCACCGTGCGCTCGACTAACTACCTAACGCTCTCTCC
>JAQTTF010000010.1 GCA_028710915.1 Minisyncoccota bacterium
ATGAAGAATGTCTCTTAGCGCTTTCACTCGCACAAGCAACAACAATCCTTGATCGAAGCGGACTCGGACTTGAGACCAAAATTGGCGAAGGAGGAGTAAAAGTTTCTGGGGGAGAACGCCAGCGTCTTGCTATCGCCCGAGCGCTCCTTCGCAAGCCCGAACTTATTATATTCGATGAAGCGACCTCAAGCCTCGATTCAATCACAGAAAAAGAGATCACCAAGACAATTCAGGGTGTCGCGCTCGCTGCTAAAGGAGTAATGCAGATTTTGGTGGCGCATAGGCTCTCAACAATTGCTCATTCAAAGCATATTTATGTTCTCGAAAAAGGAAAAATTATAGAAGATGGAACTCACGAGTCGCTTCTCAAGAAAAAAGGACTGTATGCCGCTCTTTGGAGGGAGCAAAGCGGTGAGGAGTGGATAAAGGACCCACTCCGCAAGACCTTTTGAGATTTTTTCGAGTTTTGACGAGTTACCCACATTTTGACTTTTAAAACAAAACAAATTATCATTGTGCATCTGTTTTTGTAGTTCTTTTTTGGCGGGGAAATTGGAAAAAGGGAGAGGGAAAAGGATGGGGAAAAAAGATTTTCCAGCGCTGTATTTTGTGGACTGGATGGGTGACGAGAATGCTCGAGAAGCCGCTGCTAAGGTCTTGGGCATGACCAGCCAGCCGATTTTCAAAGTTGCCGCTTCTGGTTCAGGATACTGGATGTATCCTGTGAATCATCCGAATCCAGGAGAAGTACAGAGTCTTATGTGTCAGTTGCATGGGTTGCAGAATAGCCATCCAAACATAAGGCTCTGGAGAGACGATGGCGAGGGGCCTGATTTTTGGGCTCCGGGAGCCGAAGAGCGGCAAAAAGCAAGACTTCTCCCAAAGTCTTGACGGGGTGAATA
Organism: Minisyncoccota bacterium; assembly: GCA_028710915.1. Classification (GTDB taxonomy): domain Bacteria; phylum Patescibacteriota; class Minisyncoccia; order Phycocordibacterales; family JAQTLZ01; genus JAQTLZ01. The sequence goes on from JAQTTF010000010.1 coordinate 903, forward strand.
AAACGAAAAAGGCCGGCTGCGTTCTGCAGCCGGCCGTCTTTTTATTTTATACCTAATGCCTTACGGAGTTCTGATTCGTTGAATCCAACAATAATTTTCCCATCAATATCGATAACAGGCACGCCCATTTGGCCTGATTTTTCAACTGCCTCTTTTCGAGCAGCCAAGTCGCTGGCCGCATTTTTGTCGGTATATTTTATGCCGTTTGTATCAAAAAATTCTTTTGCCATATGGCAGTAGTGACAGGTGGGAGTTGAGTAAATTATGACGTTTTTCATAGATTTTTTAGATGTTTAAATGATAAGTATTAACCATTATACCAGAGATGATTTAAGACACAAAGTTTTTGGATTATCCACTCGTATTTCTTGGATTTCGGTATATAATTTTTCTCTATTATTCTTAATTTTATACCAATGAACCACTCACCATTCAATAACTATCTTGTCAGACTAAAGCAGGCATCGAATTTATTAAAACTTTCGGCAAATGAATTTAAGAGTCTTTCAACTCCCAACAGAATTCTCGAAAAAACAATTGAAATAAAGCGCGACAATGGGAAAAAAGAAAAACTGAAAGCATATAGGGTTCAATTTAATAATGCTCGAGGTCCTTACAAAGGAGGAATTCGTTTTCATCCTTTAGCTGACCTTGATGAAGTAAAGGCCCTCGCGCTTGGAATGGCCGTAAAATGCGCGGTAGTTGGAATTCCAATGGGTGGAGGCAAAGGAGGAGTGCAATTTGACCCGAAACAATATTCTCCAAAAGAAATCGAGGCGGTTTCTCGCGCATGGATGCGCGCTATGGCGGAGTATGTCGGAAGCAAAAAAGATATTCCTGCGCCTGATGTATATACAAACGGCCAGATTATGGCATATATGCTTGATGAATATGAGAAAATTACGGGAGAAAGCGATCCTGGGATGATCACGGGCAAGCCTCTTTCAATCGGTGGAAGTCTTGGACGAGATACGGCTACTGCCCAAGGAGGCGTATACGTTCTTGAAGAACTTGTTTCCACGCTTGGTTTGAAGCGAAAGGATCTTCGAGTTGCCGTGCAAGGATTTGGAAACGCGGGATATCACATAGCATCAATTCTTCATGGGCTCGGCTACAAAATTGTTGGACTTTCCGATAGCAAAGGAGGAATTTGGAGCGCTCGAGGTCTCGATCCAGAGGAAGTAAGCGCTGTCAAAGAGAAACACCATGCAATCACAGAATTTTATTGCAAAGGTACTGTATGCGACATGGAACGTCTTATGCGCGAGGAAGCAAAAGTTTTCAGCGCCGAAGATTTCGTAACCTGCGACTGCGATATCTTGATTCCTGCTGCTCTCGATAACGCTATCGATGGCAAAAATGCAAAAAATATCAAAGCAAAGATCATTATGGAACTTGCAAATGATCCGACTGCGCCCGAAGCTGACTCTATTTTGGCAAAGAAGAAAATAATCGTAATCCCGGACGTTTTGGCAAATGCGGGAGGAGTGACGGTAAGTTATTTTGAATGGGTGCAAAATATTACTGGACAAAGGTGGAGTGAAGAAGAGGTGCGAGTAAAGTTAAAGCCTATTATGCTTAAAGCTTTTGGCGATGTCTGGAAAATATCTAAAGAAAAGAAGGTTACGCTTCGCGAAGCGGCTTTCACACTAGCTGTGCAAAGGATCTCGGAGGCTATGAGGGAAAGGGGCGCCTTTTTGTGATAGGATTGGGAGATGAATACCCCCCGGAAAGTGGCAATTTTTGATGTAGATGGGACAATATTCCGTTCTAGTCTTCTCATCGAATTGGTAGAAATCCTCATAGAAAAGGGTCTTTTTCAGGAATCTGTACGCGGAGAGTATGAACGCGAACGAAAACATTGGCTCGAAAGAAAAGGCGATTATGAGTCTTACATTGGAGCTATTGTGAAAGTGTTTGTCGCTCACATAAAAGGTGTTTCTTACAAAGATTTCGATGAGGTGACTACAGAAGTCATCCAGAGGCACAAAGATAAGGTCTATCGATTTACCCGCGATCTGTTAAAAGATTTAAAAAAGAAAGGATACTATCTTCTAGCAATTTCTCATTCGCCAAAAACCATTCTTGATAAATTCTGTATTCCTCTCGGTTTTGATAAGGTATACGGCAGAATATACGAGACTGGTCCGACTGATAAGCTCACAGGAGGCGTTGTCGACGAACATCTTATCAGCAATAAAGCGAATATTGTGCGAAGAGCCGTACTCAAGGAAAACCTCACTCTGGAAAATTCTGTCGGGGTTGGCGATACTGAAAGCGACATTCCTTTCTTAGAAATGGTTGCCAAGCCTATCTGTTTCAATCCAAACGCCAGACTTTATAAACAGGCAAAACGCGCAAAATGGAGAGTGGTCGTTGAAAGGAAAGACGTAATTTATGAGATTTGATAGGATTATATTACTACGCAGAAATTGTCACATAATTAAATTTTTTCCGTTATATATATGAGACGCACAGAGGATGAAAATACACGCGCTCTTCTCGAAGATGCAAAAGGGGGAGACAAACACGCTTTCGAGGAGATATACCGACTTTTTTTTATGCCCGTCTATCGTTACGTGTATCTTCGGGTGAAAGACAAAAAGTTAGTTGAAATGCTTACTCAAGATGTTTTCATAAAAGTGTACAGCTCAATCGGCACACTTGAATCGAGAGGAGCATCCCCGCTTTCTTTCTTCTTTACTGTTGCAAGAAATACCATAATCGATCACTGGAGAAAGGACAGGAATCAAATTTCTTTTGGAAAAGAGGATCTGATGCTTGTCGTTCCCGATACTGGTGATAATCCTTCAGAGTCTTTCGAAAAAGAAGAAACCAAAGCTCTTCTTTATAAAGCGATCAACATGCTGAAGCAGGATGAACGAGAAGCAATCTCTATGCGATTCTTGAATGAAATTCCAAATAAAGAGATTGCCAAGCATATGGAAAGAACCGAAGAGTCAGTCAGACAGCTTCAATCGCGCGGTCTGAAGTCATTACGGTCAATTCTTCTCTCTTTATCAAAAGAGGAATCTGCAGAGGCTAAGACGTAAAAAATGAAAAAAGAAATTGATGAAAATTTAATAGCGAAAGCCCTGGAAATGCACGAGATGGGCAAAACAAAGCAGGAAATTACTTCTCGGCTTGTTCCAAATGGAAATACGCAGGAATTAGAGGAAATATTGGACTGTCTAGCGTGGGTTGAAACTGAAGGGAAGAGTATTTCTCCATCTCCTCTTCTTCTTCGCACTATTCTTGGCCATGTTCCGCATATCGAGAAAAAACAGGAAAAAGAAGCTTCGTCTGCTCCAATTCCAGCGGCAAAACCCAAAGAGATGGTAAAAGACAGTGCACAAAATGCATCTACGGCAAAAAATAGCGCTTCGATGAACAAAAAACTCTTCTTCCCGATCGGAGCCTTTGCTTTAGTTCTGTTCCTCTTTTTCTTTTTCCGAGGAGGAAGCACCCCAATCAGCACTTCTCCTTCCACCGACGTAACCTCTTCTCGTTCTTCTGCGCTCTCAACAAATCCCGTAACCGTAGACGATATCTTTGTCGGGCTTGATAACGAAACAGATAATGAGCTGACAAACGTAACAGCAGCGCTGGATTCTACTAATGAACAGATTTCTCCGGATCAGCTTTTAGACACAACGCCGATTGCAACTAACAATGAAATATAATATATTCAAAAAAATAATATGGAGCGCGCTGCTTCTCTCAACAGTTTTTTCTCCTGTGTTGCTTTCGGCAGAAACTGCTTCAACGACTCCAGACACAGGAAAGGGAATTTGCGTTCAAATTTCTGCCTGGAGTGAGAAAAAGATGGCCGCGGTATTGGATAAGCAGACAAAATTTGAAGCAAACTATGCTCTTGAGTTGAAAAAACAGCAAGATAAGCAAACGGCGGCCGACACCATACTCCAAAATGAGAGAGACGCAGCAGATCAGGCGTTTCAGAGAGAAGTATCTACTTTATCTTCACAGGCCTCTTCCACTGCAGAAGTGCAGGCAATCACCGCATTTCAAAATAGCGTAGAGTCTGCGCGCAATATCCGAAAAGCTGGGATTGATGCAGCAATCAAAGCCTTTCGGGATGGAGTATCGGCAGCTTTGGATTTGAGAAAAGCTACTATTGACACAGCGATCTTAAATTTCCAGACTTCTATAAAAACAGCTCTCGATAAAGCGCAGGCAGATTGTATGAATTCCGTGGCCGGAGAGACAATCCGAGCAAATCTGAAACTTGCATTCGATACCGCACAGCAAAAATTATTGGCAGACAAACTTTCTGCAATCAAAATAGGAGCATCTGCAGATAGTCTCACAAAAATTCGCCGAGACAGCATAAAAAAGATTCTCTCCGATTATAAAGTGGCTATTCGTAAAGCAAAAGTTGATCTCCGAATAGTATTTCCAGCAAAGAAGAAGTAGAGATACAAAAAGCCTTTGTTATACCCAGGCACTAACTTTCCAAAAAGTTAATGCCTGGGTATACTTTATACATGCAGAATTCCCTCGGAGTTCTTTTGTCGGTGTGCACTCTTCTTTTGTGGGGTGTTGGTGACTTTTATATCCAGAGATCAACTCGGCTCGTAGGAATCTGGAAATCTCTTTTTTTCATAAGCCTATTTGGAATGGTTCTTGAATTGCCATTTGTGTGGAGGGATATTCAAGCTCTTTTTCTTACTCCCCAAGCCTTGCTTCTTTTGATTATCTTAGGAACAACTGTCTTTCTCGCGGCGCTTCTTGATTTTGAAGCTCTGAAACGCGGGAAAATCGCTGTCGTAGAGCCTGTATTCGGCTTAGGAATTCCATTTACAGTATTTCTAGCGACTTTTTCTGGCCATGACATATTGAGCGCCTCGCAGTTTTTCCTTATCACTATCATCTTTGTCGGAATACTCCTTTCTGTGATGGTGAAGGGTTCTTTTCATTACGATCGGATTATTTGGGAAAAAGGAGTATTCATCGCCATCTTGGGAACTTTGGCAATGTCGCTTACCAATTTTCTTACCGGAATAGGGAGCCAGCTCATTTCTCCTCTTATGACTATCTGGTTTATCAATTTTTTCCTCACTGTCACCACCTTAGTGTACCTTTTTGCTAAGGGCGAATGGAGAAGCTTGCCCAGAGATCTGGAAAAACACACAAAAGTTATTCTTGAAGAAAGTCTTTTTGATAATATCGCTTGGCTTTCTTATGCATTTGCAATGACGATTATCCCGATCAGTATTGTTACTTCTATAAGCGAGGGCTACATCGTGCTGACCGTGCTTCTCGGCGTTTCAGTGAATAAAGAAACTTTAAACCGGCATCAAATACTTGGAACCATTCTTGCTGTCCTTGGCGTCGTCTTTCTCGCTTTGACAGTAACGAGTTAGTTTATGATCCATATTCTTATAGCTTCTCTTGGGTTTCTATTTTTTCTCGGAATTGCTGAAATAGCAAAGCAGCTTTTCCAATTTCCGGCGGATCTCACAAGAAAAATCGCTCATATGCTCTCTGGCGTATATGCTTTCTTCTTGCCTTATTACCTGACACGCGATGAACTGATTCTTCTTTCGATCTTATTCGTGTTTATTCTCTTTATTACAAAGACGTTTCGGATGTTTGAAAGCATTCACGGTGTTTCCCGAAAAACTCATGGTGAAATCTACTTTCCGCTTTCTTTGGGGTTTCTCGCATACTTTTTTCTGCCGGAGCATCTTCTCGCCGCTCAATTCGGACTTCTCGTCCTTGGTTTTTCCGATGCAATAGCAAGTATCGTTGGGATTGAATACGGTTCGCATACGGTATTTATTTGGGGGCATAAAAAAAGTATCGAGGGAAGCGCCGCTTTCTTGATCACGACAATATTTCTCATCGTTATTTTCCTTCCCTCAAGTTCGTTTCTTCTTTATTCGATAGGCCTTTTAGGAGCAATCGCTCTTACTTTTGTAGAACTTTTCTCTATCCGAGGACTCGATAATTTCTTTCTACCCATTCTTGGCGCTTCTTTCTTCCAATATATTCTTCTTGCTTTACGCTAGTGAGAGGAATAGACTAATAGGGTATTTATTAGTAGCACTCTAAAATATCTATGGATTTACTATTGCTTTTGGGAAGGGTTTTATTTGGGGGATTTTTCCTCTACAATGCTTTCAATCATTTTACAAAGGCGAATATGATGACTGCATATACGGCTTCTAAGCATGTTCCAAGCCCCAAACTGGCTGTTTATGCCACGGGTCTTCTCCTCTTCTTAGGAGGAACCGGTGTTCTTTTAGGAATTTCGCCAGAATGGGCTTTACTATGTCTTCTTGTCTTCTTGGTTCCTGTTACTTTCATTATGCATCAATTCTGGAGAGAAACTGATCCAATGCAAAGAATGGTTCAGACAATACAATTCACGAAAAATGTAGCTCTTATCGGAGCGGTACTTATGATGCTTTCTCTTTCAACCCCCTGGCCAATTTCATTCTAGTATTTATTCAAACAAAAAATCCTCTTGTTAAGAGGATTTTTTGTTCTCACATCTTCTGTAGAGGAGCTTTCCGCACGATATCGATGACTTCGTTTTCATCATCAGTAATTTTGTAGATTTGCAAATTCTCTTCCCGTATCGTGTGAAATTTTCCCAGAAGATTTTCTCGGAAAAAGCCTTCTAATGGCTCCCAATATTCTTTTCCAAAGAGGATAATCGGTACAGGAGGAATCTTGTGTGTCTGGCGCAAAGTTAAAATCTCAAAAAATTCATCGAGCGTCCCAAATCCGCCAGGAAAGAAGACGCAGCTTTCTGCAGAAAACGAAAGTATCACTCTTCGGACGAAAAAATAATAAAAATCAACGGAATTTGTGACGTACGGGTTAGTTTCCTGCTCATGGGGAAGTTTAATTGTAATTCCAACAGAGTTTCCTTTAGCGTCCTTCGCTCCTCGATTTGCGGCTTCCATTATTCCAGGTCCGCCTCCAGTTACTACCGCACATTTTAGTTCTTCTACAATTTTTTTACCCAAACTTCGCGCCTTTTCATAATAAACATTGCCTTCTTTTATCTGCGTTCCTCCATATATAGTCACTGATTTCGGGTAGTGCGCGATAAATTCAAAACCTTTCAAAAACTCTCGATTAATTTCAAGCACTCGATCTTCCGTTGTGATCGGGATATGGCTTTTAATCTTTTGAATAAAGGAGGAAAAAGAATTGGCGTCGTTTTGCGGTGGCATATATTTTTATTGTTTTAAATTATACACTATTTTTTTAATCCAATACTCTCAAGAAAAAGAGAAAGTTCTTTTCCACCCAACTCTTTATACTGGCCTTCTTTTATATTCCCAAGACTGATGTTCATAATTCGAATCCTTTGCAGATCTCTCACTTCATATCCGCATGCAGTGCACATTCTTCGGATTTGATGCCGTTTCCCTTCAGTAATGGTGATAGTAAGAGTATTCTCGTCTACTTCTTCTACCAAAGCGGGCTTTGTAGTGAAATCCTCCAATTTGATGCCTTTTTCAAGCCGTAAAATAAACTGTTCTGTGATCGGCTTATTAACCGCTACTCGATATTCTTTTTCGTGATCTCGGTCGGGGCTTAAAAGCCTTTCAGTAATTCTTCCATCGTTTGTTAAAATAATAAGTCCCCGTGATTCTTTGTCGAGACGCCCGACAGGAAAGACTTTTGTCCTGAATTTCACTAAATCTACAATGCTTTTTTCACCAGGCTGGGGCATTGTTGTCGTAATCCCGGGCGCTTTGTTGTAAGCCAAATAAACGTAATCGTTTTTTTCTCTGCCAGCATTTTGTATTTCCACCTTATCCTCTTTGTTCACCTTATCGCCCAAAACAGCGATTTTGCCATTTATCGTGACTTTTTTGTTTTCAATCAAAGTATCGGCACCTCGACGAGTCGAGTGCCCCTGAAGCGCTAGATAGCGATTTATCCGCATAGGATAGGTGATTTCTGGTGCTTTCGGAGCAATTTTCTTCATAGGCAAGTACTATAACATATCTTATGATTTTCTCTCTCCTCGCATTGCAGAAAAGAATCGACGAGTATATGATAAATGCATAGTAATTATTCTTTTCATTTGTCATTATGAAAAAATTAAATAAAAATGAGTGGATTGGAATTGTCGTTGCACTTGTCGTCGTTGGGCTTTTTATGGTCTTTCCACAAATTCTTAAAAGCGTGCAAAAAGATACTGGCATTCAAGTAACTCCAGCCGGTACAATTGATTCAGCTATTCAGCCTGTTGAACCGACGCCAATCAGTTCATCAATAGACTATCCGGCTCAATTACCGCAATAGAATATTCCTTCTGTTGTAAGCGCGAAAAGGCCGTATGATACGGCCTTTTGTGTCCAAGTTTACAGATATGAAACCAATTAAATTTACAATCGAAAAGAAATTGAAAGGTCAGCTTGGAAGGGCGGGAATTTTAGAGACACCCCATGGGAAAATCCAAACCCCAGCATTTGTCGTTGTCGGTACAAACGCGACAATAAAATCCGTGAACGTAGAGCAAGTGAGAGATGCAGGAACACAAGTTGTTCTCGCAAACACGTATCATCTTTATCTTCAGCCGGGAGATAAACTTGTAAAGGACGCGGGAGGACTTCACACATTTATGAACTGGCAGGGCCCTACGATGACCGACTCCGGCGGGTTCCAAGTTTTTTCTTTGGGCGCCGCATATAAAAAGGGAATTTCAAAAGTTGCCCGCTCTGAAGATCTGCACGATGATACAGACGAGAAAGAAGAAAAAATCTCCGAGCCACAACTTGCGGAGATTGATGAAGATGGAGTAACTTTCAAATCACATCGAGACGGAAGTATGCATCGCTTCACTCCAGAACGTTCCATCGAGATCCAGCACAACATTGGCGCAGATATGATTTTTGCTTTTGACGAATGTACTTCACCCAACGCGCCTGTTGAATATCAAAAAGAAGCGCTTGAAAGAACTCATCGCTGGGCAAAACGTTCTCTTGATTACCACAAATCAAAACCTGCAGCTGAAAAACAGGCACTGTTTGGAATTGTGCAAGGCGGACGGCACGAGGATTTACGGAAACTTTCTGCAAAACAAATTGGCTCCATGGATTTTGACGGTTTCGGCATCGGCGGTTCATTTAATAAAGAAGATATGGGAACAGCCGTGAAATGGGTGAATGAAATTTTACCTGAAAAGAAGCCTCGGCATCTTTTAGGAATCGGCGAGCCCACAGATCTTTGGGAAGGAGTTGAAAATGGCGTGGATCTTTTCGACTGCGTCCTTCCGACACGGCTTGCTCGAAACGGTTCCATTTATATGAAAGATGGAAGAGTGAGTATTACTAATGCAAAGTTTACGCGTGATTTTTCTCCGCTTGATTCTGACTGTGGATGCTACACCTGTAAAAATTATTCTCGTGCTTATATTTCGCACCTTTTCCGCTCGAATGAAATGCTCGCAGGAACACTTGGCTCAATTCACAACATCTATTTTCTGGTAAATATCGTAAAAACAGCGCGACAGGGGATTATTGACGGTAATTTTAAAGAACTCAAAAAAGCATTTCTCTCAAAATTTCGTCCAAATACGGCTTGAAATAAGGTTAGAAACTATTGACTTTAGCACTCAAATGTGCTATATTTCTACCTAGGAGTGAATTAAGGCTGGAATCATCCGGTCTTTTTACTTCGTGATTTACACAAGCTTCAAGGGGAGGCTGTCATGAGAACGTTCTTTGGCAAGATTTTGTTGGCGGTGTTTTTAGGCTTCGTGCCCGGAGCATTTGCGATAGACCTTGGGTCTACGCAAGTGGACTGGCCGAGCCAGGGCGCGCATCTGGTAAAGGACGCGGGATACGGATATTCCGTGAGCGTCCGCGTCGATCAAAGCATCGGAGCAACGGATGCGCAGGCCGACTTGTATTACAAGGTCTGGGGCGGCACCGGCTGGCTCGTGGCATACGTCGAAACTATCGGCACCACGAACACATTCGACGAAAACGGCTACGGCTACATTCAGTTTGAGCCGGATCCGAATCTGATCGATGGCGGGCAGTATTTCGTCCGCCTTATCGTTTCGGACAACAGCAAGGGCGGCGCGGGTGTACTCGGAAGTATTGACGGCGGGACTTTTACCGTCATAAATCCTCCGACTATCACAGGCGTCAGCTCAGAAATTGTGGCGCCCGGCGAGACTATCGATGTGAACGGGTTCGACTTTCAGGAATGGGGAAACAATGTCGTCATTGAAAGCCAGGAAGTTCTTGGAGTTCGGGCGAACATTGAATTCCTGCCGTCATACAGCGGAAACGTGTTGTCGTTTGAAATACCCAAGACGATGTACCTTTGGAACAATGGCGTCGTCGAGAAAGGCGAAGGCGGCGGAGACGTTCCACCGATTCCGGTTGGAACGACGGCGGGTGTTTACAAGTTAACGGTTTATGGACCATGGGGCGGACAAGACAGTACGTATATCACTGTCGTCTATCCAGGCATCATCGTTTTCCCGCTCGCGCTGGGTGTATATTCCCCGGGCAACACGGTGCTCGTATCGTACGCAACCGACGGACTTAGCTGGGTGAATATGGGAGTGACGCAAATAAACAAGACACTCCCACTTTCTGGAAATTTCGCCGGTGGCCTGTCACCGGATGGGAGCTTTGGCTGGACAATCCCTTGGGATATGAATCCTGGGATGTACCAGATCTCGGTAACCAAAAGTGACGGGAGCGTGGGTGCGTTCACAACTCCGTTTACTATCCTGCCAAGCCCGATGGGCATAGTACCGCAGCCGACGAACACCGTTTCTGGTGGATTGGTCATCACATTCAATCCAGATGGAGACGGCAAACCCGAAATCGAAAATTCGGGCAACCGCTACGCCCTTGACGAAAAGAAAGGCGTCAAGCATTTCAAGGGTGGCTACCTGTTGAAAGTACAAGACAGGCAGGATCCGACGGCGAGACCGACAACAAAATCCAAGAAGTAAATCTGTTCGCACTGTGCGGACAGACAAAGATTAACCCGCAGCCAGGAGTCTCACGACCTCTGGCTGCCTTTTTATTTCTTTATTACGACGAGCAAGGAGCGCGTGAATGAGTATTCTCATTCACGGCGTCCGAGTCGAAGTCGGAAAATAGTTCAATACTCCGCGGCTTGCCGCAGAAACAGCGCGAGTGAAGCGAGCTCCCCGTGAATACCTCGGGGCTCTGCCCCGAGGAACTTTATTATTTTCTTGAGCAAAAATCGGTCTTTGTGTATGATGCAATTCGGCGTTGGTGCAGTACAAGTGGGGAAACCGGATCAGGGAGGAACGCGCGTCATGGCAATAGAAAACGTGTCCCGAGGAATAGCGGTAGTCGCTGCTGAAGACATACATATTCAGGAGCCGCAAACCACCATTTCCAAAGGGACAAGGGGGAAGGTGATAGACACTTCGGACCACAGTGCGAATCATTGTCACGTCCAGTTCGACGGTCAGCCGGACGTCACAATGCACGTACTGGTAGATCTTTTGAATAACGGCTAAGACCACGCGGTCTTTATCGTAATTCAACAATGTGAATCAAAGGCACTTTCGAGTGTCTTTTTTGTTTTTTAATATAAAAAAGGTATAGTTCTTCTGTGATCCAGGATAAAAAATTTAAATTAAAGAGTGAATTCAAACCTGCGGGCGACCAGCCACTCGCTATTTCTGCGTTGGTAAAAGGTTTGAAAGACGGAATGAATCACCAGACGCTTCTTGGCGTTACCGGCTCCGGAAAGACTTTTACTGTTGCAAATATCATTGAAAAAGTTCAGAAACCGACTCTCGTCATTGCCCACAATAAAACCCTTGCCGCCCAGCTCGCTCAAGAATACAAAGAATTTTTCCCCGACAATGCCGTGCATTATTTCGTCTCGTACTACGACTACTATCAGCCGGAAGCATATTTACCGACCACCGACACCTATATAGAGAAGGAAGCGATGATAAATGACGAGATCGACCGGCTTCGCCACGCTTCTACGCAAGCACTTCTTACACGAAATGATGTCATCATTGTGGCGTCAGTTTCTTGTATTTATGGTTTGGGTTCGCCCGTCGAATATGAAAAAGTAAATTTGAAAATTGAAAAGAATCAAGTAATTTCTCGCGCAGATTTGATACGAAAACTGGTAGATCTCCATTTTGAACGGACAAATGCCGATCTTGAACCAGGACTTTTTCGTGCGCTTGGAAATGCAATAGAAATAATGCCGGTAAATGAAAAGCTCATTTATCGAGTGAGTTTTTCGGAAAGTATTATTGACGAAATCGAAGTGATTGATGCGATTAGTCGTTCTGTTTTAGAAAATGTAGAGAATTTTTTCCTTTTCCCCGCAAAACATTTCATCAGTACCTCCGAAGGCGTAAAAAGTGCTCTCAAAACCATTGAAGTCGAATTAAAAACACAAGTCGCAACGTTTGAAAAAGAAGGAAAACTTCTCGAAGCGGAAAGAATTAAGCGCCGAACAAGATATGACCTAGCACTTATTCGTGAAGTTGGATACTGCAACGGAATTGAGAACTATTCTCGTCATTTTTCTGGCAAAATGGAAGGGGAACCACCAGATTCGCTTCTGTCTTATTTCCCTCACAAAGCCGATGGCTCTGCAGATTTCTTGACTATTATTGATGAGTCTCACGTTACTGTCCCACAAATTGGAGGAATGTACGCCGGCGATGCTGCTCGAAAGAAAAATTTGATCGAGCATGGATTTCGACTTCCTTCGGCGGCTGATAATCGTCCACTGAAAGCAGAAGAATTTAAAGAGCGGGTTGGACAAGTCATTTATACCTCCGCAACTCCGGGAGAATTTGAACGAAAAGAAAGCCAGCAAGTAGTTGAGCAGGTTATTCGCCCAACTGGCCTCATTGATCCGGAAATAATTGTCCGTCCGATTGTCTCAAAAGGAAAATTCCTCGGGCAGGTGAAAGATTTTATCAACGAAGCTGAAGCTGTAATCAAAAGAGGTAATCGCATCATTGCAACCACCCTTACCAAAAAGATGGCAGAAGATTTGAGCGAATTCCTCAAAGAGAGAAATATTAAAGCAGAATATCTCCACAGCGATATCGAAACACTCGAAAGAATCCAGATACTTACGAATTTTAGAAAAGGGAAATTTGACTGCATTGTCGGCGTGAACCTGCTTCGAGAAGGACTCGATTTGCCAGAAGTAGAGCTTATTGGAATTCTCGACGCCGACAAAGAAGGCTTTCTTCGTTCTGAAACTTCGCTTATTCAGACTATCGGCCGTGCTGCGCGAAATGTGCTTGGGCATGTCATTCTTTATGCCGACAATATGACTGGTTCAATGGAGCGAGCAATAAGCGAGACAAATCGGCGCCGAGCTCTTCAGGTTGCCTATAATACAAAACATGGAATTACTCCAAAAACAATTCTCAAAAAAATCCATGATATTACCGAGACGATGGAAAATAAGCACTCAAAAGCTCTGAAAGAACTCATAACACTCGATGACGCATTCTTTAAGAAAAATCCAACAAAGTTCATCAAAGAAAAAGAAAAACAAATGAATGCTGCCGTGAAAGTGCTCGATTTTGAAACTGCCGCCCTTCTGCGTGATGAGATTGCAATGCTCCAAGAAGCTGTGGCGAAGAAAAAATTCTAGTGTTAGAATATTAAGAATGACAGACGAAAAAGATAACAAGGATGAGCCGAAGAAAGAAACCAGCAGAGCTGAATTCGCATCTATTCTTGTGCATCAACTCCGCACTCCTCTCACGGGAATTAAATGGACGCTTTCTGGCCTTATGCGAGGCGATCTTGGCCCTATTAACGAAGAGCAAAAGAAATTCTTGGAAAGATGTTACGAAGATAATGATCGGGTAATTTCAATCGTGAATGATATCTTAAGTCTTGATCGGCTTAAAACTGGAAAATTCCAATATAGCTACGTGGAAACCCAGGTCATCGATCTTATCGAAAGCATTGTTACGAGTTTTAAGCCGTTGGCAGATCGAAACGGCATTTCTTTGGTTTTTGAAAAAGATGGACTCTCGCTTCCGCTTCTTATCGTAGATCCAAACAAAATCCACACGGTGCTTCAAAATCTCATAGAAAATGCGGTGACCTATTCCAAATCTGGAACGACAATAAAAGTAGAGCTTACATCTCAAAAAGACGAGCTTGTCGTGGCTGTCTCTGATCAAGGAATCGGTATTCCTAAAGGAGAGCAGTCGAAAATTTTTACAGAATTTTTCCGCGCAACAAATGCTATTCATCAAAGAAGAGACGGCATCGGACTTGGGCTTTTTATCGTAAAAAATGTTGTTGAAGGACAAGGGGGAAGAGTCTGGTTTGAAACGGAAGAGGGCAAGGGTACGACATTTTTCTTTACGGTACCCACAAACAAAATGCCGTCTTAGTTTTTTCTTGCTCAATTTAGCGCCTCTTGTTATAGTAATTTCATAGATAACCCCTATGGCCAAGCCAAGGGGCTAAATTGCTATAAAGATAGCAATTTAGAGACGGAGGCACATGGGTGCCGAGTCGGGGTCGCGGAATTTTTCAACAGAAAAATATCTGTGACAATCAAATTTATGAAAAACGAAAAAGATTTATTGATTATTAAAGGTGCGCGAACCCACAACCTCAAAAATGTGACGGTAGAAATGCCCCGCAACAAGATGATTGTGTTTACCGGCTTGTCAGGATCAGGGAAGTCGTCTTTGGCGTTCGATACCATTTTTGCCGAAGGCCAGCGAAGATATGTTGAATCTCTTTCCTCGTACGCTCGCCAATTTTTGCGCCAAATGCAAAAGCCGGATGTTGATGAAATTATCGGTCTTTCTCCCGCAATCTCAATTGATCAGAAATCTCGCTCAAATAATCCGCGTTCAACTGTAGCCACCATCACTGAAATCTACGACTATCTTCGTATTCTCTATGCCCGCGTCGGTAAACCGCACTGTCTTATCTGCGGAAGAATTATAAAAAAGCATACAAACGAAGAAATTCTTGAGACAATTTTAAAAACGGTAGAGACGATTGAAACAGGAACGAGCAAAAAAGTTTTTGGCGTCAGTTATGACACTCTTAAAATCCGAATTTTGTCGCCTCTTGTTGTGGGAAGAAAAGGAGAATATTACCAGCTTCTCTATGATCTTCTCGGAAAAGGATACAAAGAAGTGCGTGTGGACGGCAAAAATAAAAAGCTTCGAGAGCAAATAATCCTTTCCAAAAATCAAAAGCATGACATTGATGTCGTGGTTGATGAGATTTTTGTCACTGAACTGAAAGACATAAAAGCAAAAAGCGGAGCTCATGAAAGGCTTTCTGAAGCAATTGAGCGCGCACTTCTCGAATCCGACGGACTTTTACGAATTGAATATCCTGCAGAAGGAGGAGAGACAAAAGAGCACCTCATATCTGCGAAATTTATGTGCGCGTATGACGGATTCTCGTATCCAGAAATTGAACCTCGCCTTTTCTCTTTTAATTCTCCTTACGGAGCTTGCCCTGAATGTAACGGCCTTGGAACAAAACATTTCTTCGGTGAAGAGGCTTGTCCAAAATGCAAAGGCGCCAGACTCCGAGAGGAAGCGCTTCATGTTTTCCTTGGTGAAGACAAAGTGAACATTGTAAATCTCGTAGCAATGTCTATCGCGGACTGCTTTGATTTTTTTGCGAAATTAAAACTCACAGCAACCGAAAGAAATATCTCCAAAGTAATTATAAAAGAAATCGAAAGCCGGCTTCAGTTTATGATTAACGTCGGAATTGAATACCTGACGCTTGATCGCAGGGCTCATACGCTCTCTGGTGGGGAAGCACAGCGTATTCGTCTTGCTTCACAGCTTGGAAGCGGCCTTGTTGGAGCGCTCTATGTGCTCGATGAGCCAACAATTGGTCTTCATGCCCGAGATAACGACAGACTTATCAAGACTTTACTTCATCTTCGAGATATTGGAAATACTATTGTCGTAGTTGAACATGATGAAGATACGATTTTTGCATCCGACTATATCGTGGATATCGGTCCTGGTGCAGGAGTACACGGCGGAGAAATTGTCGTTGCCGATTATCTAGAAAAACTTCTCCTCGCAAAGAAAAATGATTCAAAATCTCTGACTCTCTCGTATCTCCGTGGAGAAAATTCAATTCCTTTACCAGATGAAAGACGCACGGAAGAAAAAGGTGCTCTTAAAATTAGAGACGGAAATATTTTCAACATCAAGAAAATGGATCTCGACGTTCCGCTTGGCCGACTTGTTTCTGTTACCGGAGTATCCGGTTCCGGAAAATCTTCTCTGGTGTATGAAATTATCCACAAAAATCTTCAAGCGCGTCTTGAAAGACATTATCGTTCGAACGAAACTCACAACTGTGCTTCCTTTACAGGGAGTGAATATTTGGGGCGGACAATTCTCATCGACCAAAGTCCGATTGGCCGAACTCCGCGTTCAAATCCAGTGACCTATACCGGTTCGTGGACATTCATTCGAGATCTATTTGCGGGAAGCGCGGAAGCGAGAGCTCGCGGATGGAAAGCCAACCGCTTCTCATTCAACGTAAAAGGGGGACGATGCGAGAATTGCCAAGGAAACGGAATGATAGCTGTTGAAATGCACTTCTTGCCAACCGTATATGTGCCCTGCGAAGTTTGTGAAGGAAAGCGGTTTATGAAAGAGACACTCGAGATCAAATATAAAAAGAAAAGTATTTATGACGTGCTTCAGATGACCGTCGAGGAAGGATTGAAATTCTTTGAAGATATTCCTGCGATTTATGACAGGATGAAGACACTCGAGGAAGTGGGACTTGGATATTTGAGATTGGGTCAATCAGCAACAACTCTTTCTGGTGGAGAAGCACAGCGCGTGAAAATTTATTCCGAGCTCTATCGTCCCCATCTTCAGAAAACACTTTATATTTTGGATGAGCCGACAATCGGACTTCACTATGAGGACGTAAGAAAGCTTATCGAAATTCTCCAGAGGCTCGTAAAACATGGAAATACAGTGCTTGTGATCGAACACAATATGGACGTGATAAAAAGTTCCGACTATGTTATAGACATCGGCCCAGAAGGAGGAAACGGGGGAGGAAAAATTGTTGCGAAAGGAACTCCAGAAGAAGTAGCCAATAATTCAAAATCTTACACAGGCAAATACTTAAAGAAGGCCTTAAAATAAAAATCGCCACCTTTTCAGGGGCGATTTCTAGACAGTACTTATTGGCAATTTCATTCCGAGACTACTACCCCGTATTCCAGGAGTGCGTGAACGAGGTCTTTCGAGACCCTCTCGATCTGGAGTATCTTGGTTGCTCCAGCCTTAGCGCAATCCTCTGCATCATCGCCCGTCAAGACGATAATCGGAATTTCGCTGTTGTTTAGCCGTACCGTCTTAATGATACGAGCCACTGACGATTCCTTAATGCTGGAATGAAGCACAATCCCTGACAGTTTGGCAGAGAAAAAAATCCTGCCGACATCCGTGATTGTGTTCGCCGCCAAAATATCGGCCCTGTTGAGACCTGCCTTGAGCAGAATCTCCACAATCATCTCCTGGATGACGTAATCTCCTTCACCAAGGATGAGTTGTGTCTTCGGCTGTATCCTTACCATGTGTTATCCCTCGTCCGGTTTCGGTTTCTTGCCAATGCCCCAGACTCTAATGTATCATTGAGAACACTACTATGTCAATCCGTCAAGAATCACTCAAAAATCTACCTGATACTCCCGGAGTCTACTTTTTCAAACAAAAAGAAAAGATTTTGTATATCGGCAAAGCCACATCGCTTCGCGACCGCGTGAAGAGCTATTTTGCCTCAGACTTGCACGAAGCGCGCGGTCCGCTACTCGTAAAAATGATGGAAGAGGCAGATTCTATCGATTTTGAAAAAACAGATTCTGTTCTCGAGGCGCTTATTCTTGAAGCCGCTCTTATTAAAAAACACCAGCCAAGATACAACACACAGGAAAAGGACGATAAAAGTTGGAATTATATTGTTATCACGAAAGAAGATTTTCCACAAATCCTCCTTGTACGCGGAAAAGATTTGTTAAATTCAGAACCTCAAAATCTCGGCTACAAAATAAAAGAATCGTTTGGACCTTTTCCATATGGAGGCCAGCTCAAGATTGCTCTCAAAATTATTCGGAAAATATTTCCATATCGAGACACCTGTACTCCGCTTCAGGGAAAATTATGTTTTAATGCTCAAATAGGCCTTTGTCCTGGTGTTTGTGATGGACGAATGGGAAAAGTTGAGTATGCCAAGCAAATCCGACACATCAGACTCTTTTTTGAAGGTAAAAAATCTGCTCTTATCAAATCTCTTGAGAAAGAGATGAAAACATATGCGAAGAGTCGAGAATTCGAAAAGGCCGAACAGATCAAAAGAAAAATATTTGCTCTTGGACATATTCAAGATGTGGCGCTCATTCGTTCCGACAAAGAAAAACCTGCAGGAGAAAAATCTTTTCGAATTGAAGCGTACGACGTGGCTCATATAAGTGGAACCTCAACTGTCGGAGTTATGACAGTGGTAGATGATGGTGAAGCAAAGAAAAGTGACTATCGAATGTTTCGAATCCGAGCGGCCAAAGCTGGAAGTGATACCGGAGCTCTGAAGGAAGTGCTCGAACGTCGTTTGAGGCATTCAGAATGGCCTGCGGCAAATTTAATTGTGATTGACGGGGGAATCGGGCAAAGAAATCTTGCCGAACAAATTCTCACACAAGCGAAGCAAATAATCCCGATTATAAATGTGGTAAAAGACGAACGTCACAAACCCGATCATTTCCTTGGCGACGAATTACTCATTGAAAAACATAAAAAAGAAATCCTTTTAGCAAACAGTGAAGCTCATAGATTCGCAATTTCATATCACAAAAAAATAAGGGGGAAAATTGTTTGACATTTCTTTTTGCAGAACTAAACTTGATTCAGATACCCGAGATCATCGCCCTCTGGTAACTCGTACGCAGAGTCGTAAAAATTCATAAAGAGAGGAGAGTTGCCCGATCTGTTTCGGGATATACGCATACCCTGGTGGCGCATGTGGTACTTACCGGAAAAGCGGCGCTTGAAATTTGAAATAGTAACCTCACCTGTTGGTCGAATTATCAGCCTCGCTTTACGCTATTCGTTCAACAGTTGTTTCCTCA
Organism: Minisyncoccota bacterium; assembly: GCA_028710915.1. Lineage (GTDB taxonomy): Bacteria > Patescibacteriota > Minisyncoccia > Phycocordibacterales > JAQTLZ01 > JAQTLZ01. The sequence continues at coordinate 20,043 of JAQTTF010000010.1, forward strand.
ACCGCGTTACCAAATCATCTACGCCGATCCGCCGTGGCACTATTCGAAGTTCCGCAACTGGAATGTAATGGGAGGAGGCATCGCGGCTCACTATCCGACGCTCAAGACGCACGCCATTGCCGGGTTGCCTGTGGCAGGGATTGCTGCTCCCGACTGTATCCTGTTTCTGTGGACGACGTTTCCGCGCCTGCCCGATGCTCTGGCCGTGATCGCGGCCTGGGGCTTCACGTACAAGACGGTGGGCTTCACCTGGCTCAAGCTCAATGCCCGGAACGGCAAACCGTTCTTCGGCATGGGCCACTACACCCGCAGCAATTGTGAAGTCTGCCTCCTCGGCGTCAAAGGCAAGTCGCTGCGCGTGAGCAACCGTGTTTCGTCGGTGGTCTTTGCTCCCCGGCAGGAGCACAGCCGCAAGCCGGATGAAGTCCGGGAGCGGATTGTCGCGCTCTGCGGCAACCGGCCGCGGATCGAATTGTTCGCCCGTGAACGGGTGTTCGGCTGGGATGCCTGGGGCAACGAAGTGAAAAGCGACATTGAATTTGCGCCGCCGCCGGAAGCGTCCTGATCGTTATGTCTCTTTTCCCCAACCCTAAATTTTGGCTCCTTACTCATAACGAGGGGAACGCATTTGTCGCTTTGTCGAAAGCGGAAGGGTTGGGGAAAAGGGAAGCTGGCGCTTCCGTGGCCGCGCTTCATTACCATGTATTGTTATTTTACCGTTTCCAAAGGGCTGCTCGATCCGAAACACCGTCAGCGCATGGGCGTTGCCGTGTGGGAATTTCTCTGGTGTCTGGACCGCGTGACCAAAATCAACGCCGATGGCTTGGGCCTCGTCCTCGGCGGCAAGCCGGTCAACCTTTGTGATTTCGCCGGCAGCAACGCGAAGGCTACTCCATAGACGCGCAGCTTCGCGCCGCGCGCGAGCGTGCAGCCAAGAACGGCTGGACAGTTCTCAAGGAGTTCGTAGTCGCGGAATCCGCCCGGCGTGGAGCCGAGCGGGTCGCGTTCAACGAGATGTTTCAATGGGTCAAGGCCAGCGCCAAACGTGATGGCATCAAGGCCATTCTCAGCCACAAACTGGACCGCGTCTGCCGCAATATGCGCGATGCGGTGCGCTTACAGGAACTCGAAGATGCCTGCGGCGTACACTTGGCCTTCGTCGAAAACCAGTTTGGGCCGGGGGCGGCGGGGGCGCTGTCGTTTAACGTCATGGCTGCCGTGGCTCAGTATTACTCCGACAATCTGCGCAACGAAGTGTTGAAGGGCATGGATGAGAAAGTCCGGCAGGGCTGGCCCACTGGACTTGCGCCGTTCGGCTACCAGAACGTGGAGAACCGCAACGAGCCGGTGATTCCGCATCCTGTCGAATCCACGGCGGTGGCGCGCATTTTCGAATTGTACTCGTCGGGCAACTGGACGTTCAAAAGTCTCGGTAACCGGCTTGAGCGGGAAGGCATCGTCTACCGTCCAAGCCAGCCGCGCTTCACCTCCTCGGCGCTCTCCAAGATTCTCAACAACCGCTTCTACATCGGCCAGATTATCCGGCACGGCCATGCCTTCCCCGGCAAGTACCGTGCCCTGATCGACCGGAATGTTTTCGAAGCCTGCCAGCAATTGCTTCACGGCAAGAACCGGCGCACGGGCAACCCCGAAATCATGCTCTCCGGTGGCATCCTGCGTTGCGCTCATTGCGGTCACGCGATCACCGGAGAGTTCATTCGGCGCAAACTCAGAAGCGGCGGCGCAATGTCCACACGTACTACAAATGCGGTAATAACAACCAAGCGCCGGAGCATCCGAAAGTCCGCTGGCGCGAAGAGGCTGTTGAACAAGCGCTCCTGAACGAGTTCCTCGCTCTGAAGCTGTCCACGCCGGAAGCAGCAGAGTGGTTCCGAACCGCCTTGCGGGCCGGGTTCGCGAACGTGGATGAAAACCAGCGCCGCCAAAAACAAACGTTGGGCAAGCGCACAACTGAATTGGCGAACATGCAGGACCGGCTCTTGAACGGCTATCTGGCGGGTGCCATTGACGAGGCCGTGTTCAACCGCAAATCCACCGAGTTGAAAGCGCAAGCCGTGGAAACGCAAAGCGCTCTGGAAAAGGCGGATGCTTACGATCCCGAAGCGGCGGAGCGCGCTCTGTCGGTGTTCGATTTCAGTCAGAATTTGGCCGAGCGCTGGCGCGGTTCGAACTATT
>JAQTTF010000047.1 GCA_028710915.1 Minisyncoccota bacterium
GAGCATCCCAAACATCCTCAGCGTCACTTCTACCAAGGCGAACGGCTCCTACACTGTCGGTGAGTCTATTGATATTGATGTTATATTTTCTGAAGTAGTAACTTCCACAGGTGATGTGACAGTAACATTAAATACTGGAGGCACGTGTACGTTCAACATTACTGCAAGCACGACAGGAAGCTGTAATTATATTGTTCGGGATCACGATACCTCCTCGGATCTGACCGTTTCATCGATTTCAGGCACTATAAAAGATAGCGGAAACAATGCTGTAGTTGATTTTGTCCCCGAAACAAACCTTGCTGATACAAAAACAATTATCATTGATACCACTTCTCCCATCTTCTCTTCTGTCACCCCAGCCTCCTCTGCAACAATCAACAACGTCACTTCATCTTCATCCATCTCCTTCACCACAAGCGAAGCGTTAGGAAGCGGCTCCATCACGATTACGAATACAGGAGGTACAACAGATGATACTGTTCATACTTGCACACTCAAAGGTACAGCACTTAACTCCGGGAGTCATACTATTAGTCTCTCAGATACGACTAATGGCTGTACTTCGGATGTTTCAAGTCTTGTCTCCGGAGCAGTCTATTCCTTTGTCTTTGCCGGAAGCGATGCGGCGGGGAATGTTGCAGAACCAGTTACAAGTACGGATGTACTTTTCGATACAACTATTCCCACAGTATCAGTGACAAGTATTGCTGTTTCTGGAACCGGAGATGCAACAACTATCGAAACACTTTCTGGCACGCTTCAGATGTTTGCTGATGTGCTTCCCGTTGATGCTACTGATTCTTCAGTCACATGGAGTGTTATCCCCGGAACCGGTTCGGCATCGATAGATGGATCAGGTCTTCTGACTGCAATCACTGACGGAGATGTTACTGTTCGAGCAACAGCAAATGATGGATCTGGAGTATATGGAGAAATTGTAATCACAATTAGCGGACAAACTGTTTCTCCTACTCCGACACCAACTCCAACACCTGAAATAACACCGACTCCTACACCTACCCCTGAAGTAACGCCAAGTCCTACTCCCGACGTAACGCCTACACCAACCCCGACACCGGATGTAACACCCACACCGACACCCACACCTGATGTGACACCAACTCCTACGCCCACCCCTGAAGTAACACCAAGTCCTACCCCCGACGTGACACCTACTCCAACACCAACACGGATCGCATCTTCCTCTTCTGGAGGTTCGCGCGGTGGAAGCAGGGAAGCTTCATCCTCGAACAGTGCAGTTTCAAATGGTTCTCTGTCTTGTGCAGAAAATGCCTATCCAACCAAGCCAATAAAATTTGGCGGGAAAAATGATCCAGAACAGGTAAAACTTCTTGAGAAGTATCTCAATACTTACGAAAATGCAAAATTGCCTGTGAGCGGAATTTATTCAAAACAGGATGAGCTCGCGGTAATTCTTTGGCAAGAAAAATATGCATCCGAAATTCTAACACCGTGGGGAGAGACAAAGGGTACAGGTTATGTGTTTACAACTAGCCTTAATAAATTTAGAACTCTTTTCATGGCAAAATGCGGAACTTCTTTGCCAGTTCCTTCTCCTCTCATTATTCCTAAAGTAGTTGCATCGCGAGTATGGAGTAGGAATCTGAAATTGGGGCTATCTGGTGATGATGTGTTCGCTCTCGAGCAGCTCCTTGCGTCTTTGGACACGGGCCCAGCCGCAAAAGCTCTTTCAAGACATGGGCCGACGCATTATTTCGGCGCTCTTACCGAACAAGCGCTTATTGAATTTCAGAAAGCAAAAGGAATTAGTCCGGCTCGTGGATTTTTTGGTCCGAAAACCAGAGCCTTTATTGCGACTATGAAATTAGGTTTCTAAGAGCAAGTCTCAAAACGTTAAACAGTTGGTTTCCAAGGAGGGAATTGTCTTCCTCTATAGGGGTGATATAATAGATATCGTTAATAATTAATTTAAACATATGGAGAAAAAGAATTCCGCGTTTATGAAGCCGATGACTGTAAGTGCAGACCTAGCAGCAGTAGTAGGAAAGGGCCCAATGCCTCGATCTGAAGTGGTAAAAGCTCTCTGGGTGTACATCAAGAAGAATAATCTTCAAGACCCAAAGAACAAGCGAAACATCAACGCTGATGAGGCTCTTAAGAAAGTATTCGGCGGAAAGGCGGTGGTCAATATGTTTGAAATGACTAAGCTTGTTTCAAAGCATCTCTCATAATTCTAAGGAAAATTTAGAAAAAAAGCGCCATCTGGCGCTTTTTTGTTTTTAAGATATGATTTCTCCATGAAAAAGAAAATTTCAGTCTTTGCTGGGAATGACTGCGTAAAGGGAAAGCAGAACTATTATTTTGAATTGGCCTACAAGACGGGGAGACTTTTGGCAGAAAATGGATTTGTAACCATAACCGGCGCAGGTTCAGGTCTTATGGAAGAAGCGATGAAGGGCGCATTTGAAGCCGGAGGAGAGACTATTGGCGTCGGTCTTGATTTTCGCCACACGAAAATCATGTCGGAAGATGTTGAGCCGAAGGCGTCCAACATTTCCGACTATTTTGAAGGAAGACAGCAGTCAAAATATGTAAAAGATGTTGAGGTCTTCAAGCTTCTTGGCCCGAGACAGGAGAAAATTATTAAATTAGCGGATGCCTTTATTGCTCTTCCAGGCGGAGTCGGCACTTTTTTTGAAGTTTTTAATGTTTTAGCTCTTAAAAGGCTTCGTGAGATACCAAAAGATGTGCCGCTCATTCTTATTGGCAAATATTTCAGTATATTGAAAGAAACTCTTGATACGATGATAAAAGAAGGATTTCTCGAAAGTTCTGGTTCGTCTCTCTATAGAATTGTCGAAACTCCTGAAGAAGCTGTAAGGATTTTGAACGACAACTTTAAAAGTTGATTAAATACTATTTATAAGTTACTATGCGTGGGTATTCAGATACAAGAAACAAGCACAAAGTCGAGTTTCCAGCTGTAGAATACTTACAAAATCAAAAATCAACCAAATGCAAACAGGAACAATCAAGACTTTGACACAGAAAGGATTTGGATTCATTTCTCGCGAAGGCGAAGCAAAGGATCTTTTCTTCCACTCAAAGGAGCTTAAGGGTGTTACTTTCGATGAACTTCGAGAAGGAGATAAGGTCTCTTTTGAAGTTACTCAAGGTGAAAAGGGCCCAGCAGCTACAAACGTATCACGAGTATAAATTTTTTGAAAAACTGTCCCCCACATACATGTGGGGGACAGTTTTTTTGTTATCCACATCATTTATATCGCTTAAATGCTATACTTTTTCTATGCCTGTCAGCGAAAAAACATACCACGCGCTTTTTGTTGAGTCTAAAATGGTGAGTGAGGATGATTATGCCCGCGCCCGTGATGAAGGAAAGGCAGACAATCACTCTCTTGAGGGAGCTCTCGTCGAACTTGGGGTCCTGAAAAATGAAGAAGTAAGCAAAGTCATGGCTGAAGCCTATGGCGTGGAGTCTATCAACCTGCTTGATTTTAAAATTGATCCGGAAGCACTGAAACTCCTTCCTGACGTTGTTGTCCGCAAAAGATTCGTCTTACCCTACGCTTTTAATGGGAGACGCCTCAAAGTAGCCATGGTTGATCCGGGCAATGTAGAGCTTTTAGATTTTATTACAAAGAGAACGGGGTTATCGCTTGATGTAGGGTATGTCACCCCAGATATTTTTGAAGATGCCATTCGTTCCTATTCAGAAGATACCGTCGCTCGCATTCAAAGTATTTCAGAACTGTTTGAAAAGATTCATCGCGACCATCCGGAAGGGAAGGCTTCTGGCGGGGAAGAAGAGCATGTTATCGAAATGGTGGATCTTCTGCTTCAGTATGGTTATGGAAATGGCGCTTCCGATGTGCATATTGAGCCGAAAGAAAATATGAGTTTGGTGCGCTATCGGATTGATGGTGTTTTGCATGATGTCGTAAAGTTGTCCAGTGTTTTTGGCAAGCTCATTATTGCCCGCATAAAAATCATGGCGATGCTGCGTACCGACGAGCATCTTGCCGCTCAAGACGGCAAATTTCGCCTCCATATTGGAAATAAAACAGTTGACGTCCGCGTTTCTATTTTGCCAGTGGTAGAAGGGGAAAAAGTTGTTTTGCGTATTCTTTCCGAAAAAGGACACATTTTCACTTTGGATACTCTCGGTTTTTCTCCAGAAGACTTGAAACGGGTGAGAAGCGCAGCACTGAAGCCTCATGGGATGATTCTCTCTACCGGACCCACGGGTTCAGGGAAAACCACTAGCATGTACGCTATTTTGAAGCTTCTCAATAAGCGCGAAGTTAATATTCAAACAATTGAAGATCCTGTTGAATATGAGCTTGATGGTGTAAATCAGATTCAGGTAAATATTCTCACTAATCTTACTTTTGCAAACGGACTTCGCAGTATCGTCCGACAAGATCCGGATATTATCATGGTTGGTGAGATTCGCGATGCTGAAACAGCGAGTATTTCGGTGAATGCCGCGATGACTGGGCACCTTCTTCTTTCCACACTTCATACTAATGACGCCGCCACAGCATTTCCTCGGCTTCTCGATCTCGGAGTCGAGCCGTTTCTCATTGCTTCTTCAGTCAATCTCTTGATTGCTCAGCGTCTAGTACGGCAGAATTGCGGACACTGCACTAGGAGTTCTGTAGAAGATATCGTAAAGTTAAAAGAGGCAATTCCTGAAAGTCTTTATAAGAAATATTTTGGTGAAAAAGAAAATTTTAAATTATTCCGCGGCAAAGGATGTTCCTTTTGCAGCCAGACCGGATTTGCAGGTCGTCTCGGGATCTTCGAAGTCATCGAAGTCACCGAAGCAATCCGAAGTCTTGTAATGCAAAGGGTGAACGCTGATGTTATTAATCAAAAAGCGATTCAAGAAGGGATGACGACTATGTTCG
>JAQTTF010000048.1 GCA_028710915.1 Minisyncoccota bacterium
TCGGTTCATTTTTGAGAAATTCAAAGTAAAAATGGGACCGGACGATGTGTTTTTCGCAACGACCGTTGGAAACCTGACTTCGAACGTACGAGATCGGATGCAGGCATTGTAGAGTTTCAGGAAAAAAATAGCGAGTTGAGTATAGTATCATCACCGTCGGTTCGACGCGTGGTTTTTTATTTTTAAAATTAGAAATGTATTGCTATCGCCTTTTCTTACTTATTTATAGAACACTTTGTTATCAAATCGCAGATCAATATATTGTAACGTAGAAGGAATACCCTTTTGCGCCCAGCCAAGAGCGGGGTCATTCCAAAGAGACTCGAAATTTTGAAGCGCGACATCATATGACATATCAGATCGCAGGAGGATTTTTAATCCGCCTTCGACATATAATTCGAGCTCGTCATTTGGATCAGCCAAAAGAGCGACGGGTTTCAGATGAAGTCTTGGAAGAAGCCCCAGAAAAAAAGAAAGATTCTGTATTTTCTCTCCATCCAAAAAAGTTTGCCCGATAGGATTTCCTTCTTTCATTTCACCGCCAAAATAATATAAAAAACCTTCGGGTAAAGTACTGGGGGCTTTTGCAAAGATAAGCCCATCTTTATCCATTAAAAAACACGGAGTGTCTTGGGGGGGAACAGAAACCGTGTTCCCTTCACACCACAAAGCTATGGGTTTTCGTTCTGAGACTTCTATAAGAAGAGTGTGAAAATCAGGCCGAGAAACAGAAACATTTTCTACCGATGGAAAAGAATTAAGGATATCAGTCTCAATTTTCTGTCCTGGATAAAAAAGACTATTTGCTCGAGAAATAAAGCGCCAATATTTTCCAGAAAGATCATCTCGAACTTTACTTTCAACAAGGGATTCGGAGACGCCCGAAGAACCTTCCACCTGCACATTTTGAATTGTCATGACTGCCGTTCCGGAAACATAAGAGATTGAGAAAAGAATCACGCCAAAAGAAAGGAGAGCAATTATAATCTTACCAATAAAGCGTTTGCGCTTCCGGTTGTGAGCTCGAGAATGTTTTAAGATTAATTTTCTGTTGTACATGAAAAGATGCTTATCTTTTCTTTGAGGAGATCATACTGTCTCCAAAATACTTCTGCAAAACTTCAGGAATTTTTATCGAGCCATCAGCTTGCTGGTAATTTTCTACGAGAGAGACAAGGATGCGCGGAGTCGGAATGGCGGTGTTGTTGAGCGAGTGCGCAAATTTCATTTTGCCATCAGTATCTTTGTAGCGAATGTTGAGTCGGCGAGTTTGGAAATCGTGGAAATATGAAGCTGATGCGATCTCTCGATATTTCTTTTCAAGTGGAACCCAGAGCTCGAGGTCGTACTTCTTCACCTGACCAAGACCGAGATCTCCTCCGCAATTCACCACTCGATGATATGGAATGCCGAGCGACTCGATAAATTCTTCCGTATTTCGTGTGAGCTCTTCGTGGAATTTTACCGAAGTCTCGTGATTGGCTTCGCAGAGAATGACTTGTTCCCATTTATAAAATTCGTGCACACGAATGAGACCTTTTACATCTTTGCTATGGCTTCCCGCTTCTCGTCTGAAACACGGAGAAAAAGAAACATATTTTATTGGAAAGCTTTCAGGCGAAAGTATTTCATCAGCATGATATCCCATCGTCGCCACTTCTCCGGTACCAGCCAAGAAATCCCCGTCTTGAGTTTTATACAAATCTTCTTCGCCTTGTGGAAGAAATCCAGTACCGAGCAAATTTTCACGACGAACAAGCGAAGGAACGATCATCGGTGAAAATCCTTTCTTCGAGAAAAATTCAAGCGCGTAATTCCAAATAGCAAAAGAAAGCCGCACTCCAGCACCCTTCAAAAAATATCCACGGAATCCAGCAACTTTCGCCCCGCGGAGCAAATCCACCATTCCAAGATTTTCCATAAGCTCGATGTGAGTTTTTGGCACGAATGTGAATTCCGGCAAAGTTCCCCACTTTTTGACTTCTTGGTTATCGGCATCGCTTGTTCCTTCCGGCACGGTCATATCTGGAATGTCCGGTACGAGAAGCATAAGCGAGCGCCACTTTTTCATTATCTCTTCAAGCTCGGTTTCTTCTTTGTTCATATCCGCCTTGAACTTTCGCATTTCAAAAATCATCGCTTCGCGCTCTGTAGGATCTTTCGCCTGCGCCACTTTGTCGCTCACGATATTCTGTTCTGTGCGTTTCTTTTCTACAGATTGAAGCTTCATCTTTCGGAGATCATCAGTGGCAAGAAGTTCTTCAATATCAAAAGCCACAAATTTCTTTTTTGCAGCGAGAGCGATAAGATCTTTATTTTCTCGGATGAATTTAATATCCAACATACACTATAGAATAAGGCTTTTAGCCTTTTTTTGCAAAACAAAAGGGCGTCTCCTGCGAGACGCCCCGACTTCTGTTTGAACCGGCACTAGTTGCGATGCCAGTGTTGATCTTCGGGCGGCGACTGCCTCAACCGCCTTGCTGCCCGCTGCAGCCTCTGAAAGATGGATGCTACGTGCTCATCCTCTTCATCGAGGCCTTCCTGCAGCTGCATCGCGATGAGGGCATTCATCATGCCCAACATCCCGAACAGCATCGGAAGGTCATTGGCTGCGTGGATGTCTCCGAAACGGTACCAAAGGATACCGCAAACAACAAACATCACGAGCGCCATGACTGCCAAGAGCACGATCCCTAATTGAATCTTTCTCATGACCCTTAGGTCTCCTTGGTTTATGTTTTACCCTTCCCAGCCGTATATAATACATCATTATGAGTTTTTGTCAATGCATATTCTTTAGAACCTCCTTTCATTGTGATGTTATGATAATTCAATGCAAAAAATGGAAATTTTAAAACCGAAAGATTTTCCCCCTCTTCTTCGCGAGATCAATGACCCGCCGAAAAAGCTTTATGTAAAAGGCACACTCCCTGATTTCAAAGAAAATATGTTCTTGGCTGTGGTGGGCGCGCGAAAATACACAAGCTACGGAAAAGAAGCTTGCGAGAAATTGATTGCTGGGCTTCGCGGATATCCTATCGTGATTGTTTCGGGACTTGCTCTGGGAATTGATTCTATTGCCCATCGAGCCGCACTGGATGCGGGATTGAAAACTATTGCAGTCCCCGGCTCTGGACTTGATCCTGAATTTATTTATCCACGCTCTCATGTCGCACTTTCTGAAAAAATTGTTGAGTCTGGCGGAGCGCTTCTTTCTGAATTTGAACCAAAAACTCCCGGCTATCCGGCAAACTTTCCTCAACGCAATCGCATCATGGCGGGAATGTCCCACGCCACGCTCGTCGTAGAAGCAGAAATTCGTTCGGGAACTCTCATTACTTCCAAATTCGCCATTGAATACAACAGAGACGTCCTTACCATCCCCGGCTCGATTTTTTCCAAAACTTCCGAAGGCCCGCATATGCTTCTTCGGCTTGGCGCGACGCCAATCACGACAAGTGGAGAACTTCTTGAAGCGCTTGGATTTGAGCAAGACGAAAAACCTTCCACGCAAGAACTTTTTGCGGACGCGTCGCCCGAAGAACAAATCATTTTGAATTTTCTCACAGAGCCAATGACAAGAGATGAACTCATCCGCAAATGCGGAAAAAGCACTTCGGAAACAAATGCTATTCTTTCTTTTATGGAAATAAAGGGGATGATAAAGGAGAGTTTGGGAGAGATTCGTCGTATATAAACAAACCGCCGCGAAAGTTTTCCTTTCGCGGGGTGTCCTACAAAAACTATTAGTTCGCCTAGTTGGTCAGGAGGCGAAGTTCGTTCTCGTCCGTCCCAAGGAGCGAAAGATCAAACGCTCCGTCCCCGCAGCACCGATTGATCAGGTCCACCCTCCATGACGGGACCTTGGATACCGGAACATCGTTGTGCGTTGCGCTGAGGATATCGTGCGCACGTAGAAGTTCTAGTTGGTGCTGTGCGCACGATCGTTTCATCACTTTCTTGGTGAGTTTGTCCAACTCATCAAAGTCGGACGGCAAGTTCAACTCAGATGCCATGAAAGATCCATCTTGGATCACTCCGCGAGCCGTATAGCGGAGAAACATCCACGCCTTGGTTAATTCCTTATGATCCATGCCCGGCCGCAGCCAGTCGTACCCAATGAAGCGAGCGTAGGCCTTGCGATCATTCTGCATCATCTCGGTATTGAGCTGCCGGCGCCGGCGCATTTCGGGACTCAGATACGAATTCCAAATTCGTATCGCAAAGACGACAAGTGCAAAGAAACCAACAACTCCAAAGATCTCTTTCATGAGAACCCCCTGGTTTGAGTTTAACTTCTCTGAAACACTACATATATTGTACTCTTTGTCAGCGTATATGTCAAGTCTACACCTCTCCTGCGTGAAAGAAATAGTTAACAACATTTGCAAGAAAAATACTTTTCGTGTAATACTTCTCTGACATGAAGCTTTTTATCGTTGAGTCGCCCGCAAAAGCGAAAACAATTGGAAAATATTTGGGAGACGGATACACCGTGAAAGCATCTGTCGGACACGTCCGCGATCTCCCAAAATCAAATAAAAAAGCCGTCGACATCGAGGGGGGTTTTATTCCGCACTATGAAATTTCAAAGGGCAAAGAAAAAATTGTTGAAGAATTGAAAACACTCGCCAAGAAAGCGACCGAAGTAATACTCGCAACCGACCCCGACCGAGAAGGAGAAGCCATCGCGTGGCATATAGTAGAAGCAACAGGACTGAAGAAAGGAAAGACCAAGCGCGTGGTTTATCACGAGATCACAGAGGATGCTATTAAAGACGCCATCGCCCACCCTCGAGATATAGATGAAAATCTCAAAGAAGCACAGGAAGCTCGGCGCGTGCTTGACCGGCTTGTAGGGTATGACCTCTCCGGGATCATTTGGAAAAAGGTGCGATACGGCCTGTCTGCT
>JAQTTF010000049.1 GCA_028710915.1 Minisyncoccota bacterium
TTTTGCTGCATTTTCAGTTATATTTGCTCCCAACACAAAATTCGGTATCTTTCCAACAAGTCCAATCGTCCCTGCAATACTTATGTAAACATCGGTAACAGAAATCGTATATCGCTTTATTTTTTCAAAAGCACCATCTGGAAGATATTTAATATTAGAAACGTTGAGCTTGTCGGGCTCCATATCAGTGACACGAATATACGGATGATCTGTTCTTCTGTCTTGGACAAAAAATCCACCCGACAATCTTTTGCCTCCTTTAACTTTTGCGAAATCTTTTATTTGAAAAGTTGTCATAACAATTTATAAAATAGTTTTCCAATCCTCTTGGATTTTCTTTTCCATCTTATGTGCCTCGATAGTTAGATTGCCAAATTCACCCATCAATTCTTTCATTCGAGCATCAAAATCAACATTACTCATTTCTTTTTCAATAATTTCCACATAGCGCCCCGGATTGAGCGAATATTCGTTGTTTTGTATCTCCTTGAGTGTTGCAACCTTGCATCTGCCTTTTATATCTTTGTATTTTTCTTCACCCTCTTCCTCGCGATAACGACGGACGATACCGGCAATTTCTTGAATCTGTTCATCAGTCCAATCGCTATGAGCGCGGTCGATTTCGGTGAAAATATCTTGGGCGTTAATAAACAAAATTTTATTTGTCCTTTCAGTATTTGCTTTTCTCTTATCAAAAAACCAAAGCGTGCAGGAAAGGGTGGCGTTCATAAACATATTTGTCCCAACAGAGACAATCACGTCCACCATCCCCGCATCAATCATTTTTTTGCGAATTTCTTTTTCAGCATTTCCCGCGTCACTGGCTGAATTTGCCATAACAAAACCGGCTCTACCTTTAGGATTTAAGGCACTGGCAAACATCTGCATCCAGAGATAGTTGGCGTTCGAAATTTCACCTTTGCCAGTAATAGGAAGCCCGAGATAATACCGAGGATCTCCTTTGATTTTTGCTGGGTCAATCACCATTTGTTTGTTCTTGTCTTTACCTTTGACATTAAAGGGCGGATTGGCAAGCACAAAATCAAAAGTGCCGACACTATTAAAGGCATCAGTATAAAAAGAATTGACCTCGGCAATTTTCCCCGATAAGCCGTGAATAGCGAGGTTCATTTTTGCCGTGCGGATGTTACTTGAGCCTTTCTCTTGACCATAGAGTGCAACTTCGTTCATCACTTGCGATTTTTTTACCGAGTGAGATTTGACGAAATTCGCAGACTGTACAAACATTCCTCCACTTCCACAAGCCGGATCAAAAATTTTGCCGTGATATGGCTCAATGATTTCCACGAGTAGTTTAACGATTGATTGTGGGGTAAAGAATTCGCCTCCTTTCGCGCCCTCAGCACGAGCAAATTCACCAAGAAAATATTCATATATTTCACCGAAAGCATCACCCTCAATATCGTCAGGAATTTGATTGAAGTTTTTTAGAAGAGTAACGAGTATTTTGCTATTTTCTCCGGGAATTTTATGGAGCGAGGTATAGTCTTGCGGAAGAACGCCAGCAAGGTCAGTATTCTTTGCCTCAATTTCTTTCATAGCCTCGTTGATAGCTTTCCCAATATTTTTACTCTCCGGCAAACTCATGAGATACGAGTAAGAAGCAATTTCTGGCAAAAACAAAACGCCTTTTGATTTATAGTGATCGGCTGTAAGAGGAGACTGTCTACCTTCGGTGTTTTTTTCTCGCTCCGCCTCCATTTCTACCTTAGCTCGCTTAAAACGCACATCGGCGAACTTAAGAAAAATGAGACCAAGAATCGGCTCAGATATCTCATTGAGTTTAAGGCCGGAATTTGCTCGGAGCTGAACCGCAGCCGACCAAAGTCTCTCGTGTAATTGTTTTCGATTTTCGTTTGTCATTAAATTATTTCAAAAGCTCATTGGTAGAAACACCTAGAGCTTTTGCAAGCTTCGCAATAGTCGAAAGTGTTGGGTTCATTTTACCACTTTCTATATTACTAATATATCCTCGACTAACGTCGAGAAATCGCGCAATATCGCCCTGCGATATTGCTTTGACTTTCCGTATCTTCTGCATGTTTTTAGCCAACTTTACGGACTCACTTTTCATCCGTCCACTTTACACCTTGTACCATTCTATCACAATGATACAATATATTGGTACATAAGCCCGCCCCCGCCCGCCACTCCATTCCGAAAAAAGAAATCCGCGCGAAACAAAATTTGCATGGATGCATTTGTGGCTGGGCTGGGGGCGGACTGCGCGGTACTCCGCGCAGGACGGACGAGTTAGGGTTCGTTCGGATTTTGTTGGAAGAAAGTTCGAACTTCGTTCAGTAGTCTCAGCTTTGTACGGAAAAGACAATTAGGTGAAGAAAAATCGGCGTCGCTTCGCGACAGTGTATGGTAATCCGCCAGAATCCGCCAAGGCATTTTGAATTCGAGGGAGAGGGTGCGATTCGCCACGGTGGGGTTCCCTGCGTGCTCGCAGTATGAAATAAATTTCATTGAGCCAATCCCGATCAAAGAAGCGATAATTTAAAAGCGATATATAACATGAGCAAATTCTTTTTATACGCGAGAAAATCTACCGACGAGCCGGACAGGCAGATTTTGAGTATTGAAGCGCAAATCGCGGAGTTAAAAGAATTTGCAGAGCGAGAGCATTTGGAGATTGTTGAAACATTTATCGAATCACAAACTGCAAAGGAACCCGGACGTCCCATTTTCAACAAAATGCTCTCGCTCATGGAACGCGGTGTCGCAACGGGAATTTTAGCGTGGCATCCTGATCGTTTGGCGAGAAATAGCATAGACGGAGGCAAAGTGATCTATCTCACCGACACTGGTGTCATCACGGAGCTAAAATTCCCGACATTTTGGTTTGATCCGACACCGCAGGGCAAGTTCATGTTAAATATCGCTTTTGGACAGAGCAAATACTATATTGATAATCTTTCAGAGAATGTGAAGCGTGGGCTAAGGCAAAAAGTTCGGCGAGGCGAATATCCTGGCCGAGCTCCAACGGGATATTTGAATGACAAGCTTGTGAAAAAGATGGTTCCTGATCCGGAACGGTTTCGCCTCGTCCGAAAACTTTTTGAAGTCTACGCTTCAGGAAATTATTCTCTGAAAGATTCGAGGAATTTGCTCCTGGAGAAAGGCTTGGTGTCGACGACTGGTAAAGTTCTCACCATTTCAAATGTCCAAATGATATTGAACAACCCTTTCTATTACGGAGCATTTAAATTTAATGGAGAACTTTACCAAGGCATTCACCAGCCAGCGATTTCAAAGAAACTTTTTGATGAGTGCCAAGCGGTCATGAAGCGCAAAGCTCACCCGATGCTTCGTGGTGTGCAAAAGCATATTCTTCGCGGATTATTGAAGTGCACGGAATGTGGCTGTGGCATTACGAGTGAAATGCAGAAAGGTCATATCTATTATCGCTGTACCAAAAAGAAAGGATCGTGCACGCAGAAATATATCCGCGAAGAAATGCTCGCTTCAATGGTAAGTGTAGAAATCAAAAAGGTTTCTTTGCCTGTCGCTTCCAAAGAGTGGATGCTCGCCGAACTGGAAAAAGAGGAGGCGAGCACTTTGGAAGCGCAGTCCGTCTTCGCTCAAACTCTGAAAACTCAAATTAAGGAGGTTGAGGATAGGTTAGAGAAGCTTCTTGACGCTCATTTGGACGGAACGATTACGAATGAAGAATATATCGCCAAGAAGCACAAAATCCTCAACCAGAAGATTGAGTTTTCAGAGAAACTGAAGACATTTGAGCGAAACGGCAATCGCTGGCTCGAACTTTCGAAAAAGTTCGTTTCAGACAGTCACCAAGCCGAAATTATCGCTTCGGGAGAAAATCTCGAAGTCAAAAGAGATTTTCTCAAAAAGATTGGCTCGAACCCCACCGTGGCGAATCGCACCCTCTCCCTTGAATTCAAAATGCCTTGGCGGATTCTGGCGGATTACCATACACTGTCGCGAAGCGACGCCGATTTTTCTTCACCTAATTGTCTTTTCCGTACAAAGCTGCGGGTCAGGGACTCGAACCCCAATAACATCCTCCAGAGGGATGTGTCCTACCATTAGACGAACCCGCAATATAAAAGAAAACGGAACCAAATACTCAACCAGCTTATACGAAAAATCGCAAAAAATCCAATAAATAAAATACCGCGCGACAATATCATCGTGCGGTATTACTATCACTGTGCGCCCGCGGAATCGCTAGGCCAGCACTGCTTCCTGCAGCCGTCGGGGACTAGCCCGCCGCTGAGGACTGGACCTCATGGGCGGCACCGGATCCGGCACTTCGCCAACAAACCGGTTCCGTTCGCGGATCAAACACCCGCCTTTGGGATGCCGATTCCCGCCAGACTTCACCCGCCCGCGACAATTCGTACAGAAACCTTTGTTCATTGCAACCCCTCCCTTTCGAGAGACGCCCTCACATTGTGAGAGCAAAGAACGCCTTGTCCCTGGATCGCCAGAGACGATTTGGACTACAAATTTATACCAAACTTTTTCGGAGATGTCAAAATAGATGCAACAAAAAATCCGCTTATTTAGACTTCTTTTTTCTCGACAATCTTCCCATTTTCAAAATGAATATCTCCGCCAAGATATACATCTTCGCCCCTCTTTAGTTTTTCCTGTTTTTCTCGAAACATTGAATGATTCATTAGTTGAGTTTGAGCACTGTGTCCTTGCGGGATTGAAGGAAAAGCCTCCGCAACAGTATTCCAAATACTCTTCCACTCATCCAATGAAATATTTCTGTCAGGTATAAGTAAGAGCGTATCCCTGTCATCATTTTCATTAAAATGTAATTCTAACTTCACTCCATGAATCAAAAGATTTTCATAAAGATCTTTAGGGAGCGTATACGATTTTAGGTT
>JAQTTF010000050.1 GCA_028710915.1 Minisyncoccota bacterium
GGACGCGCTTGGTAAACCTTCGAAGAAGGCTTAGGCTGTTTTCATTTGCATTTCGTGCGACTTCTACGTTTGTTGCCATATGGTGCGAAATAGTAACATAGGGCTGGATTTTGCGCAACTTCCACTCTTAATTTCGTTGACTTTGAAGTATCAAATGCTACCTTTATTTGCAGTGTTTGCTGTACCTCGCATTTAACCCTTTACTCCCGAAAGGAGTAGCCTCATGGACAGTCCAATACCTTTTCCGTCGTTTGTACTTTTCCCGCTTAACAGTATTGAGGTTGCCGCTCGCCTCGGCTGTTATACGGCAGTGTACCCTAATTTGTTGGGTACGGCCCAGTTGCCAGTCGGTATTGGTCAGAAGCGAGTCTACCTGGTTCCCACGAAAACACCCCTAGGGGAACATGGGCTTAAGCCGTGTGGCCAAGCGCCGAGTTATCTGACCACGCTCATGGCACAGGTGCCAGAAGCCGACATGCCGGCAGAACTTCAGAACAAGAACATCGTCGCGGGGTTTCCGACCGTCCTCCAGTTGCCATACGCGACCGGATGCAATCAGGAGTGTTTCCTTTCGGTCTTGCGCGACAGGTCACTTGGGGGCCTCAACGCTCCCGAAGGTCGTCGTGAACTATGGCCATCGTTGGTCGTCGGGAACTTCACTGGTTGGGTGATGCTTGCCGAAGAAATCGAAAAAATTCAGGCGGCGTAGTACGATAGCCCTCTTCGATCTTAAACTCACAGTCTCGCGCTGGGAGTTTTTCTTTTCCAAAATTTTTTCCCGAGCTACTTTATTTTCTCGATGTATCTCTGCAAATTTTCAATCTTCACCGTTTCCTGCGCACGGGTTTCCATGTGGCGGACGATAACCGAGTCTTCCATTGCTTCTTTTTGCCCCATGATTATCGCGTAGGGGATTTTGAGATTTTCCGCTGACGTGATCTGTCCGACGAGTTTGTCTTTTGAAAGCGACTGATAGAGAGGAATTTTTGCCTGGCGGAGAATTTCCAACACTTTGAGACTCTTCAATTTTGCTTCGAATCCAAGCTGAACGAAATAGAATTTCGGACGCTTCATCAGTTTTCCTTTCACTTTTTTTAATTTTTCCGGCTGAAGCTGTTTGTAGGCGAGAGAAACTCCGACTGCAGGAATCTCTTTCTTGAGTCCAATTTTCTTGGTAATACTGTCGTATCTCATGCCGATAGCAATCGGGTCTTTACTATCTCCGCTCCGTATTTCAAAGACACTTTGTCCGTAACCCTTTTTGCCAATAAGGTGGTTGTTGATGGTATAAGGGATGTCGAGAGTCTCGAGATATTCCAAAACTTCCTTGAAATGGGTTCTGCTGTCTTCAGAAAGGAAGCTCAAAGATTGCGGAGCGTCTTCGGCGAGCTCTTTGCACTTTTCATGATCGCAGGAGAGAAGCTCAAAAGTATCTTTTTTAAATGTCTGTCGGCATTCTGCAGGCAAAACTCCCAAATTTTTCCTATAGTAGTTGGTAAGTTCTCGAATAAATCGTCCTGTTGAATCTTTGTCTCCGACGCTATTTATTTCGACAGTCAGATTCTCGTAACCTTCATCAGAAAGAATAGTAAGCGCAGTTTTTATAATGATTGCCTCTGCCATACTTTTTCCTGTACCCAAAATTTCAAGGCCATAATTTTTAAGCGAGCTCTTTTTCATGCGAGCTGGAACGGCGATCGGTCCCTTATAGTAGAACATCACCGGCTGGGGCAAATCCTGCATATTCATTTCCATATAGGTGCGCAGTACAGAAATTTTCTCTTCAAGACAAAGAGATGCAGAAAGCTCACATCCGGATTCTTTTGCAGACGGCTCGATTTCTCGAAAAAGTTTGGCAACCAAAGTGTCGCGCTTGGAGATCCGCGGAGTGGCAATTGGCACGAAGCCGTAATAGAGAGCTATTTCGTCTGCTTTTTCCAGAAAGGTATAGCGAGGTTCATTTCGCTTTCTTTCTCGTCGGCTCATTTCTCGCACCTCTTCCTCTTTTTTATCGGCTGCTCTCTTTTTTTGAAGAGTGGGCATAGTTTTACGAAATTAGCTATTAAAATTATCTCGAATTTAGTTTTTGTAGTCGTGAAATTCTCCCGGGAAAAGTGAAGCTGTGCTAAGCGGGTAAAGTCTAAGGAGCGGTCTTCCGAGAATATCGCTTTCTTGAAGAGCTTCGGCTCCGCCTGTGGCGCTCCAGATGCGAGCGTCTTTGCTATGCGGACGATTGTCTCCCATTACGAAAAATTCTTTCGGGCCCAAAGTTATGGAAAGTTTTTGGTCGGGGAAATTTTTCTGTACTATATATGGCTCATTCAAAACGAATCCATTTGGGTGAGAGTTATTTTTTATAGTCACAATATTTCCATCAATTATGACTGTTTCTCCCGGAAGGCCGATGATTCTCTTGATGAAGTATGGTTTTACTGTCTCTGGTCCGTATTCATATTTGAGAATAACAACATCCCCTCGGGATGGGGCTTCAAAACGATAGGTTAATTCATCGACAATGAGGTAATCGCCATTTTTAAAGGTCGGATCCATCGATTCGCCATTCACGATAAAGGGCTGGGCGACATAAGCTCGGATAGGGATGACGATAACGAGCGCAACAAAGATAAATCGGATGATTTCTGGGATGGGCGTCCATAGCCGGCTGAAAAAAGATTTTTGTTCAGCATCTTTTTCTTGTGTCGGCTGATTATCAGAGTCCATAGATTTTTATTACTTAAAATTGTATTACGAAAGGTCTCTTGACACAAGGGGTTTTTATGTGTTTTGCTGTATTTTTATAAAAATTTTTACTTTAGGAAGCGCGTAAGGTACAATGAAAAGAACTTTTATTCGTTCACAGAGTTTTAATGTCATACATTTTTGTCGGTTTAGGAAATCCAGGAGAAGAATATGAGAATACTCGTCACAATACGGGGCGAATTATGCTTTCCTTTTTCCGAAAAGCCCAAAATTTCCCAGAATGGGAGGAGGATAAAAAAATAAATGCGTTAGTTTCCGAAGGCAAAGTCGGGAAAGAGAAAGTAATGCTTGTTTTGCCGAATACTTTTATGAATAAATCGGGCAATTCTCTGAAATCACTCGTGAAATCAAAGAAAGCAGCAGAACATCTTCTCGTTGTGCACGACGATCTTGATCTTCCGCTCGGCCGCATCAAAATGGTTTTTAATCGCGGAATGGGAGGACACAATGGGCTTGAATCGATCAAGCGAGCGGTAGGTACAGAAGCTTTTATTCGCGTGAAAGTCGGGATATCCGCGTCTACTTCGAAAGGGGTTGCCAAGAAACCGAGCGGAGAAAAAGCAGTTATCGATTTTATTTTAGGAAAATTAAAACCAGCCGAAGAGGCAGAATTCAAAAAAACTGGGAAGCAGGTTGGTGAGGCTTTGGAAATCCTTCTTAAAGAGGGAAGAGAAAAAGCAACTGGCTTTGCAAATAGTTTGTAAAAGAAAAAACTGCCTTATAGGCAGTTTTTTCTTTTCTACGAAAGGATTTTATTTTTTGTCTACGAATGACAGCGCCATCTTTTGCTCCTTTGGATCAAAGAGGTTGATCTTGAAAGAATAGGTTTTGCCGAGTTCGAGCTTCTCTCGAAGTTTCGCCTCGCTACCAAATTCTGACACATGCACCAGTCCCGCAACTCCTTCTTCTATAGAAGCGAGTGCGCCGTGCTTGTTGAATTTGATGACGACACCTTTCACGACATCTTCTTTCTTGTATTTCTTCGAAGCTTCAATCCAAGGATTTGGTTTCAAAGCCTTAACTGAAAGAGAAATCTTTCCGTCTTTGATTTCGATGATTTTGCATCTTACTTTATCGTTTATCTTGAAGTACTGCTTCGGATCCTCGACAAGCGCCCAATCAATTTCAGAAATATGGACGAGTCCCTCAAGCCCTTCCTCCACTTTCACGAATACGCCGAAATCAACAATGCCAGTGACCACTCCATCCACCTCATCTCCGACTTTGTATTTCTCGATGATCTTTCCCTTATCTTTTTCTTCGTGATTCTTTTCAGAGAAAATAAGCTTATTTTCTTTTGGAGTAGCCGCAATAATTGCAACAGCTATTCTCTGGCCGACAAGTTTTCGAAGTTCCTCAAGAATTTTATCTTTATCTCCTTCAGATACGCGAGGATAGTGCTCGGCCTTGAGTTGGGAAGCCGGAAGAAATCCCTGAATGCCTTGCCATTCAAGAATGAGTCCTCCTTTGTTTGCTTCTTTGACCAGAAGTTCGAGAATTGTTTTATTTCGAATCGCATCTTCTGCTTCAGTCCAAATAAGTGCTGTTCGAGCTTCTTTGAGTGAGAGCTCGATATAGCCGAGAGGATTTTCTGTATCAACAACTTTCGCTGTGATTGAATCTCCAACGTTTATCTTTTTGATAATGTCGCGAGCAGTCAAATATTCTCGTCCAAAAATAATCCCAGTTCCGTATGGAGGCAAGTCAATATAGACGCCCGTCTTATCAAGCGCCAAAACGGTACCTTCAACCAAGTCTCCCACGATTGGAGGATTTTTTGTCTCGTTCAAAAACTTGGACATTATGCTGTCCTTCTTCTTCTCTACTGGATGCACATCTTTTCCATTCGCATCTTTCGTCTCAACCGCTTCATCTGCTTTTGCTGCAGATTTTTTCTTCGTGTCCATCCCAATGGCGGACATAAGAGTATTTTTTAATGCCATATATTTTTGCTAAAAGGTTTGTTTGCTCAAATTCGTAAATGCCGAGCGAACAAGGTTAACTTTTAACGTGATGAGTAAAGCCTTTAAAATTCACTTTTGAAGGTGAACAGGCTAGGGAACAGTATACGGAAAATAAGAGAAAAGTAAAGAGTATAGAA
>JAQTTF010000051.1 GCA_028710915.1 Minisyncoccota bacterium
AACCCCCAATGTTATCGTTTTTGAAAGAATTAAAACCGATTTTGAAGGTTTGAAGATATTTTTTAGTGATCCAGTATTACCGGACAATGGCTATCGGGGGCAAAATTGGCAAGATGACTTTCAGATAACTTTGCACTTACAAGATGATTTACATAATGTGTCTGATACTGGAAATATATTTTTAACTAATATCCATAGAGTATTTGAAGGTGATATTAAAGATGCAAGCTTAGATGATGAAGATACCTCTGCTTATTTTTTGGGCGATAAACCGGTTACAAAAACAAATGATTCTAGTGTTGATTTGGGAATGATTGTAAGAGATATTGACGAGCTTGTTGTAATTAATGATGAAGCTCATCATCTGCACGACGATAAATCAGCGTGGGTGAAATCTATCGCAGATATTGATAATCGTTTGAAACAAAAAGGCACGAGGCTATCTTTGCAACTTGATCTTACAGCCACGCCAAAAAAGAATGACGGGGCTATTTTTGTGCAAACGATTTCTGATTATCCTCTTGTTGAAGCAATACATCAGAGAGTTGTAAAAAATCCGGTTGTGCCTGATGCTGCAAGTCGAGGAAAGCTGAAAGAAAATCAAAGCACATTCTTTAGTGAGAAATACAGAGATTATATAAATCTTGGTATTGAAGAATGGCGCAAGGTTTATGAGAGATTCAAACCGATGGGCAAGAAATCCATTCTTTTTATTATGACAGATGATACAAAGAATTGTGATGAAGTGGCAAATTATATTGAAACAAGTTTTAGGGATTTAAAAGGTTCAGTTTTAACTATTCATACAAATAAGAGCGGTGAAATTTCTGAAACAGTTTCTGGCAAAAATAGAGAAGAATTGGATGTACTCAGAAAACAAGCGAATGAAATAGATAGTTGGGAGAGTCCGTTTAAGGTGATTATTTCGGTAATGATGCTTAAGGAAGGCTGGGATGTCAAAAATGTCACGACGATTGTCGGGCTACGACCTTATGCTGCAGATTCAAAAATTCTACCCGAACAAACTCTCGGGCGAGGACTTCGAAGGATGTTTTTCGGTAGAGATGATATTGAAGAATATGTGAGTGTTATCGGGACTCC
Source organism: Minisyncoccota bacterium (assembly GCA_028710915.1). GTDB lineage: Bacteria > Patescibacteriota > Minisyncoccia > Phycocordibacterales > JAQTLZ01 > JAQTLZ01. The sequence continues at coordinate 1,102 of JAQTTF010000051.1, forward strand.
GTCTTTCATGGAATTTGTGGAGTCAATAAATAGTGAGGGTGTCATTCTTGAGAAAAAGGCAATGGGTTCAGGTGCCAAGCCAATAGCTCCGATGGTTATTGAGGTTGATAAGGATAATCCCAAGAAAGATATTGCAAAACTTGATATTGAAATTCCAGTGATGTCCCCGAGGATTCAGAGAGAGTATAAAAACCTTGCCCATCTGGATGTCTCTAAGTTTGGAAATAAAAAGGTCAAAGTAAAGACTTTCTCAGAACAGGAAAAAAGAGAAATTGTGTTTAAAGATGTTGTTGGAGAAAAAACACACCATACCACAATACTTTCAGGCGACATTGAGCCAGATTATCAAAGTGTAATTGGATTTTTTGCTCAAGCGGTAATGCGAGAACTTCGATTATTTGGTTGCTACGATATTTTATTCGGTAAGGTAAGAGAATTTGTGCAGAGTAATATGTTTGATCAGCCAATTGAGTTGTTTGATTTAAATATCCTAAGAAATCTTTCGGAGCCTGAATATACGAGACTAATTAAGGATTCATTCAAAAAAGCTATCAATGATCTTACTGTAAAAGATAAAGGTGATACGGAAATAAAAAACTATATTAAAATTAGCGAAGCGAGGCCGTTTGTGGTTAATGATAAGTCATATTTAATACCGAAAAAATCTGTTTTCAATAAAATTGTAGGGGACAGTGATTTTGAGTTAGTGTTTTCAGATTTTCTTGAAAATTGTGATGATGTTATTTCTTTTGCAAAAAACTTCCAAAATAAAGAAGCAAGTGCGCTTAGAATTGAATACAAAAATTCCGAGGGCTTCATCGCTAATTACTACCCTGACTTTTTTGTTAAAAATGATGAAAAAACTGTTTATATTATTGAAACAAAAGGACGAGAGGAAGAAGATGATAAGTTAAAATTTGAAAGACTGCAAAAGTGGTGTGAAGATGTGAATAATAGACAGAGTAGAATGGTTTATAATGCTCTTTATATACAACAGGAGGAGTGGAACAAAGATAGATTGAAAAACTTTGATGAGGTTGTGCGTGTATTCAGTAAATAGTTTTATGTCCGAATACTACCAACCAAATAGAGGAGAATCGTGGAATTACGGCGGTAAAAACTGGAAGCTTTCCCGTTCCAAGATTGATTTATTCAAGGAATGTCCGCGATGTTTCTATATAGACAACAAGCTCGGTGTGAAGCGGGTTCCCGGATTTCCTTTTTCTATAAATAGTGCAGTCGATTATCTTTTGAAGCAAGAATTTGATGCATTTCGTGCGAAGAATGAGCAACACCCTCTGCAAAAGGAATATGGAATAGATGCTAGGCCGATGTCTCATGTTGAACTCGATGAGTGGAGAAGAAATTTTGGTGGTATTAGATATTTGCACGAGCCGACTGGACTTTTGGTAACCGGAGCAATTGACGATCTTTGGATTAACGGCAAAGATGAATATATTGTCGTTGATTATAAAGCGACTGCGAAAGATGAAGCGGTGAAAGCTTTGGACAAAGAATGGCAAGATGGCTACAAGCGACAGATGGAAGTGTATCAGTGGCTTCTGCGACAGAATGGTCTGAAAGTTTCAAACACCGGCTACTTTGTTTATTGCACTGGAAAAATGGACAGAAAAGCTTTTGATAAACGGATTGAATTTGATATTAATTTGATTGAACACAAAGGTGATGATTCTTGGGTAGAAAAAACTTTGTTTGAGATAAAGAAGTGTTTGGAGAGCGATAAAATTCCAGCGACGAGGGAACATTGTGATTGGTGTGCGTATTGGAATGCGAGAAGTAAGTTTGAAAAATAATATGAATGACGAAGTATGCTCACTTATTTAAATAGCCATGTCTCATCACCACGGCGATCATAATTTTCTTCTCATCTTACTCCTCTGTATCTTTTTTCCCGGAGTCGCAGTGGCTCTTGGTGCAGGATTTATTTTTCTTTGGCTTTTGAAAATCTGTTTTTACGCGGTCGCTTTGATCATCTATCTCATTTATCAAAATTTCGGAACCATTCTCGGTATCGGCGTCATTATTTTCATCATCTATATATTCGGTCGGAAGCAAAATAAAAATCCGGGCGGCACTAAGGCTGTTGTCACGCCTAAGAAAACAATTCCGCCAGTTGTTCACTCACATTCTTCAATCTCGCATGATGAGTATTCAAATGACGATGCTTTTGATGTTGACGACGAGGAAGAAATATCGGATCTCATGGAAAATCACGATCTCGACAGAGAAGAAGCCGAACATGTGAAAGATATAATGGATGAAGAAGGATTGGATGAGGACGAGGCTGTTGAATTGAAAGACGATTTGTAGAATTTAGAGTAAAATATATTTATGCCCCCTGATGATACAACTACTCCTCCTGAACCTTCGGCACCGGATCCGGTCGTGCCTTCAGAGCCCGAAACGCCAGTTTCGGGCAATCCTGTGGATTCCAGCCCTACAACCGATTCCCAAGGGGGCGACAGCCCCGTAGAGGCCCCAGAAGCCCCAGGGAGCGAAGCGACCCCACTAGTAGTCAAAGATGAGAATTCCACCCCAGAAACACCTACGAGCCAACCCGAAAATGAGCCAATTTCAGCCCCAACTCCCGTCGCGTCAGCGACGGTTCCCTCACCGAATTTTCTCCAAGCACTTCTGCAAAAGGCGAACGCCGTTCTGCGAAGCAGAAAAAGAAAGAAACTTGATGCTGTCATGACTTTGTTCGCGAAGCGAACCAAGATCACCAACGACGAAGTCGAGAAACTCCTGCACGTCTCGGACGCGACAGCGACCAGATATCTTTCCACTCTCGAACGAGAGGGAAAGATTGTGCAAGCCGGAAAAACTGGGCATTCTGTCTTCTACACAAAGATTTAGCAAAACCTGAACGGCTCAATTCCACCAATTGAGCCGTTGAGCTTTCGTGGGGAGCCCGCCGTCTTCTCTTCTCCTGAAGACGGCGGGAAAAGTGCGCGCACGGTGGGTGGGGCAAGCACATGTGAATCGCATCTCGGGCTCCCTCGGGCATTTCCGCTAGGGTGTCCATGATACAGGGATGAGCGCCGACGGTCTCTTGAAATACAAAACTGTTAGTAGCGAAAGCGACAAGAAAAACGAAATATTGAAAACGTAGTGAGGGGTTGTGCGAGGGTGTGAAAACAACCCGACGCTGGGGAGAGGATTCCTTCCTCTCCCCAAATGGACGCGTGCAAGTCTGAACGGCTCATTTCCACCATTTGAGCCGTTCATCTTCTGCACGCACACTGGCATCTAGGCGCGAGTAGCCCTAGCGGAAATGCCCGAGGCGGATGCCGAGGGTGATACCAACGAACAATTACCACAGAAAGAAAGATATGCTAAAGTAAAGCCCGAGTACCTTGTATTCGAGTTCCGTCGCTTCTTTAGAAGTCCGCCCCCGCCCGCCACTCCATTCCGAAAAAAGAAATCCGCGCGAAACAAATCTTGTATGGATGCATTTGTGGTCGGGCGTGGGGCGGACTGCGCGGTACTCCGCGCAGGACGGAAGGAGAGAGCGTTAGGTAGTTAGTCGAGCGCACGGTGGAGTTTGGAGTCACCACGCGCTCGGCGCGTGAAGTTAGCAGTCCTTCATGCTTTTGCTGAAAAAAGTTCGAGCAAATTCGTAAAAGGACTC
>JAQTTF010000052.1 GCA_028710915.1 Minisyncoccota bacterium
GGACCGTGCCTTGGTTTGATCTTGTTGTGCATGCATGCGGAGGAATCACTGTCGGGTTTTTGGCTATTTGGATAGATACTCCCCTTCAGGATGAATTTGCTTCGAGATTTTCTCTTTCTTCTTTTATAATGGTTATTGGTGCGTCGCTCTTTGTCGGACTTTTGTGGGAATTTTTTGAATATAGTTTTGGAGTAACATTTATTTCATCTGTTAATTATGTCCCAGATACTTTGGGAGATTTGGGTATGGATATAATTGGGGGATTGTTGTCGCTTGCTTACGTCGGATTAAAAAAATAATAATTTATGGCAAATTCCAAGCTTACGTTTTACGGGGGAACGGGTGTGGTGACAGGCGCCAATTTCCTGCTAGAAATTGGCGCCCAGCAAGCGGACGGGAAGCCTCTTAAAGTCCTTGTGGATTGTGGATTTGTCCAAGGCGGGAGCGATTCGCACACTTTGAATGCAAAAAGTTTTGATTATGACCCAGCTTCAATAGATATTCTTTTTGTAACACACGCTCATCTTGACCATGTCGGGAAAATTCCAAAGCTCGTAAAAGACGGTTTTAAAGGTGTTATATATTCCACTCCTCCGACACGTAGACTCGCTCAAGTGATTTTGGAAGATAGCGCGAGACTTCTTCTTCGTGATGCGAACAACGATCCAAAAAAAGTTATATATACGGAAGAAGATATTCTTTCGGCAATGAAACTTTGGAAAGATATTCCGTATCATGAAAATACCGAAATCGGTCTCGGGGTGAGTGTATACCCGAAAAATGCCGGACATATTCTCGGTTCTGCTATGTATGAATTTTCGAGAAATGGCAGGAAAATTGTGTTTACGGGAGATTTAGGGAATTCTCCGGATTTGCTTTTGCCGGATACCGAAAAGGTCACGGATGCGAATTATATGATCATGGAAAGCGTGTATGGAGATAGGAATCACGAGTCAAAAGAAGACAGAAAAAATAAATTTATTCAGATCGTGAAGGATAATATTGCAAGGAAAGGGGTGCTTATTATTCCAGCATTTTCTCTGGAGAGGACGCAAATAGTTCTTTACGAACTCGATGAAATGATAGAACAGAAAATAATTCCGCCCATTCCTGTATTTTTGGATTCACCGATGGCTATCAGAGTCACGGAAATTTATAAAGAAACTTTGCCGGAAGGTTTTAATGATGAAATAAAGAGGGAAGTCGCTTCGGGCGAGGATTTGTTTGATTTTCCGAATTTGAAAGACACTCTGACGACCGCGGAATCAAAATCAATAATTGATACTCCAAATCCGAAAATAATAATTGCCGGCTCCGGAATGTCGAACGGCGGGCGGGTGATCCATCATGAAAAAAATTATCTTCCGGATCCGAATAATACTTTGCTCACAATGGGGTATGAGGCGGTGGGAACACTCGGAAGGGAACTTGTGGATGGCGCCAAAAATGTGAATATTATGGGAGAAAATGTGCCTGTGCGGGCGAGAGTGGAGAATATTCAGGGCTATTCTGGACACAAAGATTCTGACCACTTGATCGCATTTGTCGGGGACACTCACGAGACTGTTGAGAAAGTGTTCTGTGTTATGGGCGAACCGAAGTCTTCGCTTTCCTTGGTGCAGAGACTTCGGGATTATGTTGGGGTGAATGCCCTCATGCCGAAGTTAGGAGAATCTGTGGATATAAATCTATAGGAACTTCCGATTTTGGCACATTTCTTCGTTGCTCGCTCCAGTCCTCTCTCACCTTAGTGTTAACTAAGGCTCGGTTCGGGCTTCACTCTCGCCTCAAACTGCGCTCAAAATTGGAAGTTGGTGGTTTAACCAACAAAAAAGCCCCCCACTAAAGCTTTAGTGGGGGGCTTTTTGAATTTTATTTAAATTGCTTTCGCAACGAGTTTCTTCATCGTTTCTGGATGAAACTCGATGAGGTCTGCCATGATCTTTCGGTCAACCATAATGTTTTTCTTCTTCAAAGCACCGATGAATTTGCTGTATGAGGAGCCATTTGCTTTGAGGTATGCGCCGATCTTTACGTTCCAGAGCATTCGATAATCATTCTTCTTGTCTTTTCGGTGCGCGAATGCATATTTACCAGCGTGATAAAGCGCTTCGTAAGCAGCTCGTTCATTCTTTGAACGTCGAAAACGATATCCTTTTACTTGTTTGAGGACATTTCGTCGTGTCTTCAATGCATTTACTCCTTTCTTTACTCTGGTCATTGGATTATCCGATTATAAATCGAGCTCGATCTTTGTTGCTAATAGGGAATGGGAAATCAGCTCCTCGGCGTTTTGCCATTTGAGCTCGTCGTGATTCCTTCGCATTAAAGTGGTTTTGGCCTGCTTTTCGAGCAGTAATTTTGCCGTTTTTGCTCACTTTTAGGCGCTTCATGTATGACTTGTTTGTCTTCATATATGCAGATGTTACAAGGCGTTATCTTATACGAAAACGCATATTTTGTCTAGCTTTTGTGGCCTTCTACGCCTTATGAGTGGAAGTTTCCGGTTTGGGCACGATCGGAGCTGCCGCAGGAGCTTTTTTAGACATAAGTGTCTGTACTCCGCCGGTACCCTTTTCGACAATGATAGTAATACCTTTCGGACTCTTTGTCGGACCGTCTGCAATTCTGAATTCTTCGGTGATGAGCATAAGGACGCGGTTCAATCGCTCTTTCAGGAAATTAAATTCCATATATTTTGCTCGTCCCGAAAGGAAGAGGTCGATTTTTATTCTGTGTCCCTCTTTGAGCCACTTGCTTGCATTTTTGGCTTTCAAATTGAGGTCGTGGTCTCCAGTACCGATTTTTACCTGAAGCGTTTTCATCTCGATGATATGCATCTTTGATTTTGCAACCTTCGCTTTTTTATTTTCGTCGTATTGGTATTTTCCGAAGTCAGTAATTTTTGCAACAGGAGGCACTGCGGTAGGGGAAATTTCGATGAGGTCGAGTCCGAGTGCTGCCGCTTTATCCATCGCGTCTTTGAAAGAGATAACACCAAAATTCTCGCCCTCGGGACCGATGACGCGTAATTCAGCTGCTCGTATTTGATGATTAATTCTAGCTTTCAATTGTGATGTGTTTAATGAGATTTCTAATGAGTTTAGAGGAAACGATGAAGCGGATAACTTAGGTACTGAAGCATCTTATCAAAGAATGGCCGATTTTTCCATTCCGAATAAATTACTTCTCGCGAAGTCTTCAAATCTATTTCAAAATGTCCGGCGAGTTCGTCCACGAATTTTTTGTCCGTGCTTTCGATATTTGCCTCGTAATTCCAAAGGAGGCTCAAAGTGTCGAGGTTCAGGCTTCCAACCGTTGCCCATTTCCCGTCTATGACAGCGGTCTTTGCATGGAGAATTCCATTTTGAAACAGAAATACTCGGATGCCTGCTTTCAGTGCCGGTTCAATGTACGAGTATGCTGCAATATTGAAAAACATTACGTCTGATTTTTCTGGGATGATAAGTTTTACTTCCACTCCTCTTTTTGAAGCTAAACGCAGTGCTCGGAAAAGTCGGCCGTCAGGGATGAAATAGGGCGTTGTGAGAAGGATGGAATGTCTAGCGCTTCGGATGTTGTCTACAAGTACATGGTAAATATGTCTTTGAAAAAAATGTGGGACGTTGGTGAGAAGATTAAATTTCTTGATTCTTCGGAACCATTTGCGAAGAAGAAAAATGTTTCGGCGTTTCGATTTGTTCCAGATATCGTCAAAATTTGTTTTGATTGCGTCTACGATATCTCCGGTGATGGAAAGATGCGTGTCTCTCCACTTCCTAATATCTTTTCGTATCCCGACCCCGCCGATGAAAGCCACTTTATTATCAATAACCATAGTTTTCCTGTGGTTTCTGAAATACCAAGCGGTGAAATTTGATACCCGCCAAGGACTTACGATATTGAAAAATCGCACTTTCGCTCCCGCATCCCGCAGTTTTCCTGGCCACTCCGAACTGAAGAAATCAAAGCTTCCCACATGATCACAAAGCAGTCTGATCATTACTCCGGCCTTGGCTTTAGAGATAAGTTCTTTAAAAAATTCAATGCCGATCTCATCATTGCTCCAAATGTACTGTTCAATCTCAATGCTTTTTGTAGCTCCCTTGATTGCTTCAAGCATTGCATCTTGAGCTGTTTCTCCATAAAGGAAAAACTTCCAGGATGTCCCATTTCCAAAGGCTTTTTCGATTATGCCGGTTTTTGACATCCAACCAGTATACTCCGGCATTACCTTTTAAAAAAGTTGATATAGCGAATTTAGAAAAAGGGGATAAAAGTGGAAAACATCTATATTCAGTCTGCTATTATATATGCATGGATTTGTTTCTGGCTCATCTCGGCAATCAGTCAATTTTGATTTTCCTTGCTTACCTCGGCTCTGCGGTTTTATTGTTTCTATTGGGCTTTTTTATCTTCTCTAAAGGATCATCGAAATCTTCAAATATTCTTTTTTTTATTTCTTCCCTGCTACTGACATTTTTCCTCCTCTCTTGTGCTTTTGGACTCGGTCTGAATATGACCTCAGGCATCAATTGGCTTTTTATCAGTGAATTGTTTAGTCTGGCTTCACTTCCTTTTGTATTGCATACCCTGTTTTCTTCTTTCAAAAGAACTCGTTTTCAAAAAGTTATTCTTTCTTTGGCCTATGTTTGGAGTGCTGCCCTC
>JAQTTF010000011.1 GCA_028710915.1 Minisyncoccota bacterium
CGCGACACGCAAAGGAATGTCTTTTTTATAATCTGAAAAACCGATCATCGATTTGCCGACCGGCTGTCCTGGTGCTTGATACAAATTGGCAGTACTTTGACTCAAGAAATATGCGGCATTCACAAAATAGGTGAAATGGAGCGGTTTTCCTTCTCCAGCAAGCTTTTTCTCGAAATCTAAAGTTTCATTAAGCATATCGACAGACTTAGAGCCATCGAAAGAAAAGACTACAAACTGCGGAGTCGAGCTTGAAACGAGATACTTTTCTTTTTTCACAGAGACTGCAGAATGCGCCGCTTTCACCAGAGTTGTGGGGTCTTCTGTCTCTATATCAACTGGCTTTTTCTCAACTATTTTTGGTTGAAATATATTAGAACCAAAAAAAACCAGACTGAACACGAATATTCCAAGTCCAATAAAAATATTTCTTTTCGTAAGAAGCGATTGGAAGATTGGAGTTTTATCTTTCACAAAAGAAGTATACCTCGTAAAGATCATCTAAGGGAAGCCGTATTCTTTCGGCGAGAAAAAATAAAAATGAGAACAATAAGGATCACGACAAGCACAATTGCGCCTATGGTATCGACAAAGCCAGAAACCTCTTGCCAATAACTGCCAGCAATATATCCTCCGTAAATGACAGGGATATCAGAAAAGATATTGCCGACAAGATCGGAAATAAAAAAATTAAGATACGAAATACGGACAAATCCTGAAACAAAATTTGTCGCTATGCTAAGCGGAGCAGAAAACCGCGTCAAAAAAATAGTCAGTGATGAATTATGGCGTAATTTTTCCTCCACATAAGCAAACTTCGACGATACGCGGATTTTAAAAATACGAAGAATACCAGATCCATAGGTACGCGAAAGAACATATCCTAAGACATCACCGAAAACATTCGCGAAAAGCGATACGATAACCGCGAGAGAAAAAGAAAAGTAGCCTTGGCTTGCAAATGCGCCAGAGGCCAAAAAAACAGTACTCACTGGAAATGGGACAATAAAGGCCGACACAGCGACAATCACAAAAAGAGCGATGTATTTATAGAGAAGGAGAAACGAAAGGAGACTATTGACGATAAAGGCCATTATTTTTTCTGAGCTAAGAAATCTCTAACCGCATTTTGCACATCCAGTAAAAATGCCGGAGAGGAAGTGGCTATAGATTTTGCATATCGAGCGAGAGAGATGCGCGGATAATGAGCATCAGTAATATGGAGGCTCGACTTCAAGACATCCGGAGGAATTTTAAATGTGACATTGATATAGTCGAAGGTCATCCAAGACTGAATGAGTGAAATATCTGCCGCCAAAGATGGACGGCTCGAAGAGAGGACTCGATCGTGATAGAGGCTCATAAGCTCCTGTCTTTTCAAATAGTTGTATTCTCGAACCAAAAGAAGGCAGAGGAAAAGAAAGATCACGACGAGAACACCCAAGATTATCTCCACATAGCGCTTTGGTACTGATGTATTCATAATAATGATTATATCTCAAATTGTAGATATTTCGTGAATTTATCTGAGAGAGGATTGGAGTGGAGGATCTTGATTGACTCTCTCAACAAGAAATTTCACCCGTCCAATAACTTGTCCGCGCTCCGTTTCAACAGAGACCTGCCAAAGGCCCGGCGACACATCATCTTCTCTCGAATAAATTCGATAACCGCCTTCCCTGCCGCCTATGATTGTCAGAGGAATTTTTGCCACAGAAATCCATCCCTTTTTGTCATCGTACAATTGCCAATTATGCACCACGCGAAGAGAGAGATCTGTGGGGGCAAAAACAGAAGACATCACATATGCTGGTTCACCTTGGACTAAACTCAGCGTGTCGTATCTGCGCAGAAACGCGTAGCCCTTTTGTTCTTCAGAAAGTACGATAAATTCCGCGTTGCTCTTTTTATAAACCGAATGGAACACACCGATATCTTTGAGAGAAAGCGGAATAGGAGGAATAATGTTTGTAATATAGAGAATATTAATGAGAATAAATATGAAAGTAATAGAAAATGCGAGAGTTCTTTTGCTTTCCTCAATTCTTTCGGGAAAAGCTCTCGAGAAACTATACATGACAAGAGAAAAGAGAATAACAGTCGAGAGGCCGCTTAGGAAGAAAATGCTTCCGCTCATCTCGCGGAGGACAACCGGTACAAAAAATATGAGAAAAGAAAAAAGAGCCACGAAAAAAATGCTCATATGGAACGTGAATCGAGCGTAGTGCTTCTTGAAAAATTCATTGCCGACAAGAAGCGCAAAAAGGAGGACAAGAAACGGCCAGCTTGAAATAAATGACGCGCTTCGAGAATAAAGGACGATAAAATTACTAAAAAGCCCTCCGAAGAAAAATTGGATAGCGAAGATAAGCCACGGTTGAATTTTTTCTAGGAACCCGCCTCTCTTCGGCCGGGCTTCGAAAAGATTAACGAGAAATATACACAAAAGAATAATAAGCAAATAGGAAGCAAGAATAATATGGTCTCGAGATCGATCGATTCTCGTAAGCGTCAGATTATCAAAAATAAATCCGCCAAGAAGCATCGCGGACGATATGTGGCGTTCATATTTTTCTAAAGTATGAGTTATTGTATGAAGACGCATGAATTTATTTATTAAGAGATTCTTTTTCAAAAGAGAAAAAGAGACTTAGAACACACCCGGCAATAATAATAAAAACACCGAGAAGATAAATTCCGTTTGCAATTATTTCAGTAGACCCCAAAAGATTCAAATGCATAAGCATATAATTCCAATCATGAACTACGTTATCTCCTCCAAGAAGGGGCAATTGCATCACCACAGAATCACGGGCATACACGGAAACATTCACAAAATTTTGTCCGACCCAAAAAAGAAGGAGTGAAGCGGAGAAATATTGTTTCTGAATGAAAAAATAAGCAACGAATAGAGTCGGGATCAAAACCTGAAAAAGAGAACCCGCGCTTATTCGAATGAAATCACCCAAGAAAAAAAGGATGGAATGCCCGGCTTCATGAATAATGAGATTCACATTATCAATAAAATGCCAATCAGATAGGGAGAAAAGATAATACACAGCATACAAAAAAACGAAAAGAGTCGCGACTAATCTCTTATAATGTAACTTCGATTGATCCGCAGAGAATAGCATAAATGAGATTATAGCAAGACAAAAGCGGAAAATCCTCCTCTTATTAGACAAAAGAGAAGATACACCTGTAATTTCAGAGAAAATCAGACGCCATATGTAGTGCAGGGAAAAGTGATTAAAAGAAGGCCTGTCCTAGACTTGCAGCTTTTTGGGAAAAATATATACTATGAACAAGCATCATCCTCATATTTTCTCCTCTCAAATGAAAAAGAAGGGTCCATTTATGAAAGCCCCCATCCCTAAAGACGAAAGGGAGCGTCTTCACGCCCTTTCTCTTTTTGATATTTTAGACACAACGAGGGAAGAGCGTTTTGATAGAATCACAAAAGAGGCAACAGAAAAATTGAAGGCTCCCATATCCACAATATCTATAGTGGATAAAAATCGAGAGTGGTTCAAATCTTGCGTCGGATTGGATGAAAAAGAGGGACCGCGAGAGGTCTCTTTTTGCGGCCATGCGCTTTTAGCAAAAGATGTTTTTATTGTCGAGGACACGCTCAAAGACGAACGTTTCAAGCACAATCCATACGTTATCGGGAAACCTTATCTTAGATTTTATGCCGGCATGGCGCTTTTCGATCACAAGAGCGGCTTCCCTCTCGGAGTTTTTTGCATTAAAGACACGCGTCCGCGAAAATTCTCAAATGAAGAATTATTTGTTTTTATGAATCTGGCGGAACGGGCAGAAACAGAACTGAACACAAAAATTAAATCGGAGAAATAAAATCCGGAAAGCTCTCGCTTCCCGGACATCGCGCAATTACTCTACTCTTACGAGCCGAGTAATTCTTGAATAGTGCGAAAGCCACATGGCAGATGGCTATCGAGAATTTTCTTCCCAAGCCACGGGAGACTTTCGATGTACGGGACCCTTCCATTCACCTTGGTTGAGATGCAAATCTCCACACCTCCTCCAAGGGCGAAGAGAAAATGGTGTCCGTGGCCCGCCATCGCTTCCTGTGGCACTCCCATCACTAATTGGGTGAACTTCTCCCGAACCGAAAAAACTAAACTCTTCCAAGCTGCAGCCATCGCTTGCGCAGTTCCCGGCACTCCAGTTTTATCCGGATGATGTCCTTCGACAACGCCGAATTCCATTCCGAACGGCTCAAGTGCTTCCCGTATTGCCGGAAGCACGCCCATGAGCGCGACGATCGGCAATGCGAGGTTCGGTGCGACAATGACTGCAGTCTTCACAACTTCAGGCAACTTCTGCCCAGTCGAAGCTTGGATGAGTGGAATGCCGTGCTCCTCGCAGAATGCGAGAAGCTTATCGAACGTCGCCTGGCTTCCGAAATTGATGGCGACGATCGAATCGAATGATGGTAGTGGGGTATCCGCGCCAAACTTCGACGCGGATCCCCTTTCACATAAAGTACGAAGTGCAAGCTCCGCCATCTTGCCGGACCCGCCGACAAGGAAATGTATGTTTGCCATTTTTGTTCCTTTCTTGGTTGGACGCCAAACTACTTGATGAGGTCGAGCTTACGCATCTCGGCCTCAAGCTTCTCCTGATTTGTTTCCGACATCCGCCAGAGGGGTTGGCGCACAGAGGGACTACACATCCCCATGAGTCCCATCGCGGTCTTTACCGGTGTTGGATTCGACTCGATGAAGAGCGTTTTCACCAAGGGGAGTGTGCGGGCATGGATTTCTTCCGCGCCAGCAATGTCCCCGAGCTTGAAAAGAGTAACCATTTCCTTCACCGCGCGGGGCATGATGTTCCCCAATACCGACACTACACCCACCCCACCCATCTTGAGCACGTCCAGGGTAAGCCCGTCATCGCCGGAGAGCAAATCTAACTTGCCTTCCGTAAGTTCGATGATCCTCTTCATCTGGTTCAGATCACCAGACGCCTCCTTGATGCCAACGATGCCGTCGAGCTTAGCGAGCCTCTCGATGAGCGCCGGTTCCATGTTCACTCCCGTCCGTGCCTTGATGCTGTAGATCACATGTCCCATCTCCGGCACCGCTTCCACAATCGCGCGGTAGTGGTGAAAGAGCCCTTCCTGCGTCGGCCTGTTGTAGTACGGGCAGACCTGGAGGGACGCATCCGCACCAACTTGGGAAGCGAGCTTCGTCATCCGAATCGCTTCCGCCGTGCAATTGCTTCCTGTGCCAGCAATGATCTTGATGCGGTCGCGGGCAAACTGCACCGCCAGCCTCACAGCGTCGATGTTTTCTTCGTGCGAGAGTGTCGGCGATTCACCCGTCGTTCCACACATCACGATGGCATCCGTGCCATGCATGATATGAAATTCGATGAGAAACTGAAGTGCCACTTCATCGACCCTGGTGACATCATCCCGCCGAAACGGGGTCACCAATGCCACAACAGCTCCGCGACACGCATTTTCTAACCTTGCCATGACTCGTACTCCTTTGATCTTTTCGCTCAAACCTTGAGCTATGGACCAGTCTCGAATGAGGCGGGTGCAAAACGCACCGAGGGTGACGTCGCTTTGCACCCGCCTCATTTTTCACGCTATTCAAATGACAAAGAACTCCTGACACACGAACAAAAACACCTCCCATAAAGAGAGGTGTTTTTGTTTTTGTAGTTTAGAAAATAATCAAAAGCAACGCTCTCTTTATGAGATACTGTTGCCCTTCTTATTATTCTGTACACACTCGTGTGTCATATGTTTATAGTGTACCGGAGGCTTAAAAATAGTCAAATTACAAAATTTCCCCCCTACTACGCTTCAATATGTACAGTAACTCCTATACGCTCTTTTACCCTCAAGAAGAGTGCCACAAATGAGCCGACAAAGACAAAAATACTCGCAAGCAGGAAGATGTAGGAATACGCACTCACCTGTGCCTTGAGTATTACAAGCCCTATATATGTTTGGACATTTTGAGGATCAAAACGGGAAAGCGTGCTATGACTGTTTATCGAAAGAATATTGGAAAGCGTCACGTTGTTCAAGATCGTACCGAAGATCGCGATACCGAACGCCCCCGCAATATTTCTCACAAGTGCGAGAATCGAAGAAGCAATCCCGATTTCATGCTGGTCAACCACAGAAGCAACAATGTTGGTTCGTTGTGCCATACCAAAACCAAGCCCGAAAGCCATAATCGACATCGGAATAATAATATCGAGAGCGCTCGAACGCGGATCAAGATATGAAAGAAAAAATATTCCAATACTCGCGACCAAGGTGCTTGCAAAAATAACATATCGCGCCTCTACTTTTCCCATAAGCGCACCGCCGATGGGAGAAGAAATCATAAACGCAGCCGCAAGCGGCATAAAAAGATAACCAGATTCAGTTGCGGTGTAGCCTAAAAATGTCTGCGCGAAAATAGGGATGAGAAATATCGCCCCCATCATTCCCATAAATACGATAAAGTTATTCAAAAGCGCATTCACGAAAGCCGGAATCTTGAAAAACTTGAGATCGACGATCGGTTCGGCCACCCGTCCTTCAATACGGATAAAAAGTCCCAAAAGACTTACAATGGCAAAATAACAAATAAGGCTTGAGACAGATAGCCAGCCCCAATCAAAACCTCTATCAAGCACGAGGACAAGGGCTGAAAGCGCTCCTCCGAGCGTGAGCGCTCCCCACCAATCAAAATATCTTGTCTTCACTTCAGAACGTGATTCATGGACAAAGGCCATGGCCATAAGAAGTCCGACGATACCGACAGGAAGATTTACGAGAAAGACAGATCTCCATCCGAAATTATCAATAAGCGGCCCTCCAATAAGCGGGCCGAAAACTGCTGCAGCAGCAAATGATGATGACCAAATACCAAGCGCCTGCGCGCGCTCTTTCCCCTCTTTGAAAGTTACGGCGATGATCGCCATCGCGGTCGGATAATCAGCCGAGCCAGCAATAGCCTGAATAATTCGAAAGACAATAAGAGAACCAAGGTTCCAAGAAAGCCCGGCCAAAACCGAACCAAAAATAAAAATAGTAAATCCTAAAATATAAATCTTTTTTCTGCCCAACGTATCTCCGAGTTTCCCCCAAATGGGCACGAAAACTGCGTTTGCCAGAATATAGGCAGTGGCAATCCATCCCGCGGCGCTTACCGTAATTCCGAAATCATTGATAATTTTGGGAAGGGCCAGATTGACGATTGTTTGGTCGAGCCGACCAAGAAACGTACCTACGATAACCGTAAGAAGTATCCACCACTTGAGATTGCTTTTTTCTTCTCCATTGTTATTTTGCATATATCCTTAATTTTGCAGACATTCCGTTTTTGAATTCAGGGTGGAGGGATATATCAAAACGGACTTTTACATCAAATTGCATCACTGCGCGCTTGTCGGAAATATTGAATACGACGCTGGTCTGATCAGATGTCGGGCTTATTTGGTCGACGACACCGGTGAATTCTTTCCCGCCGAATGCATCAACAGTAAAGAGAGCCGGGTCACCGACTTTAATCTTCGAAAATCCCTTATCTTCATCTATTTTCCCGATAACTCGAAGTTCATTGGGATCAATCATCGAGACGACTGGACTTCCCGGCATAAAAACTTGTCCTGGAGTATTCACGACAGAGATCACAATTCCGGACGTTTTTGCAGAAAGAATTTCCGAACCGACTCGAGCAACAGATTCGTTGGCAGATACAGTATCTCCTGGCTTCACATAAACTTCAGAAAGAATACCTTCTGCTTCTGGACTAATATTTATGACCGGCGCCGAGATCTGCGACATATCAATAGCAACGTATGAGGAAATTGATTTCCAATAGAGAAATCCGCCGAGGGCTAGCGCAACCAGTACAATACCTGTGACACTTTGCACCCAGGCTTTCGTAAAAATGCCTTTCTTTGGTTCAGATTTTTCCATATTATTTTTGCAATAACGTAATAAGAGTTTTATTTGCCACAACTGACTGCCCAACCTTGAGATGCGAATCGACAAAAGAAACTATGCCATCTATTGGCGCGACAATAAGACTATTATTGTAAGTAGCAAGAGCGGCTTCATATGTGCCTTCGGCGGCATCAACAGCGGCCTGCGCTACATTTGCGTCCGGCGAACCATTTTTGCCGAGATTAGCTTCGAGTTGTTTCAATACTTGATCGCGAGTGGCAACTGCTAGATCATAAGCGTTTTTATTTGCTGCATACGTAGATGATTTTGTATTTGGAACATCAACTACCCAATTCACAGAATTGGTGAAAGAATATCCTTTCGGAAACTGAATAAATAATCCGCACGAGCCGAGGGGCTGAGTAGTATAAAACGCATATCCCGAAAAGGAACCGTAAGCATAAGGATCAGTTATTTTATAGCTCGTCTCGGTATCACACGTATAGGTGCCGGTTACAACAGGAGTTTGATCCTCACTTACAGGTAAAACACTGTTGTCATATTTACTATGAGGAACTGCGATAAGATTACTCGACAAAAGAGTACGAAAAGCGTTTGCAACCAAAACATCTTGTTCTGTTTTAGCATTTGCATATTGAACATTGAGCGATGCATACTGCGCTTTCGCAAGTTCAAGCGCGCCTTTCGCCTGATTGAGAGTTCCCTGTACGTCACTTGTATCAAGCGACGCAAGAACTTCTCCTTTCCTAACAGTGTCGCCGACATTTACAGAAACTTCCGCGAGGCGTCCCGCTCGGAGAAATGCGAGATCGACAGAGTTCTGTGCACTTCCGTCTGAAAAAGAAACTCCTGAATGAGAACTCGAAGGAATGGCGACTACTGGAGCATTACCAATAGATCTATAGAAAAAAGCGCCCACCAGAAACGCAATGATTATTGCTGCAGGAATAATGACTTTCGGCTTCTCAAGAAATGTAATGACGTTTTTCATATTAAACAAGTTTCTTTAGAATCGCTGTAAGCTGTTTTTTGTCGTTGTCATTTAAATTTTTAAGCATTTCGGCAAACATTTTTGTCTTTATACCCCGAAACAGCGTGAATAACTTCGAAGCTTTCGGCGTTATTACTATGCGAACAGTCCGTCTATCCTTCGAATCTACTTTCCGTGTTATTAATTTTTTATTTGCTAGAGACTCAATCATAGATGTGGCGGAAGGAGCAGAAATTGAGAGATAGTCGGCAATATTTTTCATCGTGGGATTCTTTTTTTCAAAAATAAATCGAAGCGTCTCGATCTGTGAGAAAGTGAAATGCATAGCTTCCATCTTTCTTCGGAAAGCGATGATGAGCTTTTGGTGAAAAGCTATGAAAACATCCTGAAGCTCGCTATTCCCTCTCGTTTCTTGTTTTATCATTGTTTTTTGGTAATTCTATAAAAGGTTAGATACTCTAAGTATTAGACAGGTTAACTATATCTCCATAGCAGTTGTTTGTCAACTCATGCAGAATTTTCATATTTTTTATGCAAAATAAAACCCCACGAACAAGTTCGTGGGTAGACCCAGAAAATCTAGGTAGAATATAGAAACAACTCCCTGCCTATGCGAAGGCTGGGGATGAAATCCTGCCGAAGGATTTCACACAATCCCGACGGCATCGACTCTTGACGGACGAGCACGAGAGCGGGTTGGGCACCATTTCCAGAAGATGGGGATGGGCGATAAGCCTATCCGCAACCTTCCCCAACTCTGCGCGTGCCCTAGTGCACCGCTCCTTGGCTGGAACCTTCGAGAGCGATTGGAGGTCTACGAAGTAGCCTCCGTGGCGCTTTCCGACTTCCTTCACCACCTTCAGGCGATCGATGGCGAATTTCGCCCTGGGCACGAGAACCAAGATCGTCTCGTAGATTTCTCGTCCCAAGAACTTTACGCCCAGAATCACCTGTTTCTTGCCGACCTTGAGGAAACGGAACACTCCGGTTACCGCTCCGTCAATCGCCGTCCAGATGACGCTGTCCGATCCCCTTGGCCTTTCCTCCAGAAGTGCTTCTGCTTCGAGCAAATTCTGGTTGAGCTGCTGTGGATCCATGTTGCCAAACCCTCCCCTGACTAAGATCACTCCCCGCCTATGTCTCCGCTCTCATGTCGGAAACCTAAAAAAATTGTATGCCTGCTTTGTGATCCTGTCAAAGTTTAATCTACCCGACAAAAAATGAAGCAAAATAAAGGAAAAATCCCAATGGCAAGAAAATAAAATAGTCTCTTGGAGCTATCCGCCACCAATTATCCTTATGCCACCAAATTTTGTCTTTTCTAAAATTTTTCAATCCAAAAGCGGGATTAAATACAAACCAGAAAAAATCTTCGACTACCCAAAATAAAATGAAAAGAGAAATGAGACGCAATTCGACAGCAAAAGAAAGGGGAAGAAAAAGATAAATGATATGAATAAAGAAAAAGAGAAAACTTACTGCCCAAATGTGATACCCAGTAGCAGGCCTGCCACCAAAGAAGACTTTACTGACAATATGTTCTTTTGAAAGCTTCCACGTGGGAAGCTTTTCCGCCCACCCATATGGGCCTTCGATTTCAATCTCAACTTTAGCGAAAAGAAAGCCTGCTATTAGTATAAAGATTATTGGCAGTAAAAAATGCATATTATTTGCATACCATTTATATCCCTTGCTTTACCTTATCTCATTTCATACTCATTCATTTGAATGCATAGTGCATGAGTACGATAGTCAGAGCGTTCAGAACGACTAGCATAATTACAAAAGCTGTTTTCGAGTGCACCGCATCTGGATGTATCAAAATATAAATCGTGTAAATTATTGAAACAATCGCCGCGCCGAGGAAGTTTCCTTTTATCATAGTTTTATAGTTAGGTTAATTTAATAAAATGTTCGATCTGTAACTGGGGATGGCTTCATCTCTTAAAAGCATACCACTTTCAAACTGAAAAAACTTTATCTTGGTGGACAAAATGAGAAGAAAACAATACTGGGTGGCTACTGGGGGTCGAACCCAGACTAAAAGCTCCACAAGCTCGTGTGCTACCGCTACACCATAGCCACCATTACGAAAACTTCTCTAGCTTAGCTGAAAATTGGCTTTTTTACAAAGAAACCCCGTCCCCCACTTGCATGCAAGTGGGGGACGGGGTTTCTAAAATTGAATTATTTATTGTTATCCTTTCGCAAAGTTGCAAAGGCATCAGCAACTGTCGTCATAAACTGCGCTGGAAAAATAATCGTAGAATTTTTCTCTGTGGCAATTTCAGACATAGTCTGGAGTGTTCGAAGTTGGAGTGCGACAGGGTGAGCAGAGATAAGGTCTGCGGCCTGGCCGAGTTTTTCTGCTGCTTGGAATTCTCCTTCTGCCGCAACGATCTTCGCACGTCTTTCTCGCTCTGCTTCCGCTTCTTTTGCCATTGCTCTTTGCATATTGTCAGGCAAAGTAATGTCTTTAATTTCCACCGCTGTCACCTGCACGCCCCACGGCTCGGTATGGCTATCAATCGTATCTTTAATATCCACATTGATCTCTGAAGTTTGAGAAAGAAGCTCATCAAGCTTGAAACGTCCGACAACATTCCGTACCGTGGTCTGACTGATCTGGTTCACGGCGCTCGAAACATTTTCGATTGCAATAACAGATTTCACAGCATCCACAACGTGATAGTAAGCAACAGCAGCGATATCAATGGAAACATTGTCTTTCGTAATAATTTTCTGCGAAGGGATATTCATTGTGATGGTTCGAAGCTCGACTCGAGTCATTTTTTCAAAAATAGGAATAAGAATGATGAGTCCGGGACCTCGCATGCCGGTAGATTTTCCGAGAAAGAAAATAACTCCCCTTTCATATTCCTTGAGAATTTTGAGAGAAGAAAACAAGAGAACTACGACGATAAAGATGATGATTTCGATCATGGGATTTTAGTTAGAAGCTGATAGGAACATAGTATAGCGCTTTGGAATACGGGAGACAAACGGAGAGGAATCTTGCTCCTTACAGGAGCGGTCCCCTCGTTGGAGATTTTGTTTCGCCTCGCTCACAAAATCTGCTCAACGAGGCTTCAAGTCCTCTCACGTGAAGCGCCCCCGCGCTTCACTCTGCCACAAAATGAAAACTCCCCGACATCGGGGAGTTTTCATTTTGTGCGCAGGAGAGGACTTGAACCTCCATGCCCGAAGGGCGTTCCCACCTCAAGGGAGTGCGTCTACCAATTTCGCCACCTGCGCATTACGAATACCCGCCTATTATGTATGAGTTCCCGACAATTTTCAACTCTCAAAACAAAAAAGAGCCTTTCGGCTCTTTCTTGTTTTGATTATGCTTTTGTTTCCTCTGTTTTCTTTTCAGCTTTCGCTTCGGCCTTTGCTTCCATCTCCTTTGCTCGCGCTTTTGCCTCATCTGCTTTCTCAGCTTCCGCCGCCTCCTTCGCTTTTACTTTTGCTTCAGTCTCGGCTCGGGTCAAAGTGATCGTTCGTCTCATTTCTCGACTGATCTCCTTCGCTGCCTTGTCTCGGATGTGATAGAGCTTTGCCTGTCGCACCTTTGCTCGTCGAATCATTTCGATCTTATCAATCGTTGGTGAATATAAAGGGAAAATTCTTTCCACCCCTACTCCACTCGCAACTCGTCGTACCATAATTGTTGCGCCAGCTTCACCTCCGTGTTTTCGAGCAAGCACAAGTCCTTCAAAAGCCTGAAGTCGCTTCTTTTCCTTGATCTTATCTTTTTCTTTGTATCGCTCAACAATCTTCTGCCAAACGCGAATAGTATCGCCTGGGCGAATGTCGAGATTCTTTCTTTCTTCAACGTTTATCGGGGAATGAATAGTCATATAAATAGAGGTTTTTCGAAAATGTGAACGCATACCAATCTAACATAGAGCACCTAAATCCGCAACTTTTTTGATTATAGAAATGTTGAAGCCCCATACAGTTAAGTATAGGGCTGGAGTTTGTACGCACGTCTCCAAAGCGTTTGGCTAAAATCGCCGAAAAAAACAAGAACAGAAAAGATCAAACTACCACTTGCGAACCCCACCGAACCAACCTCCAGCTACCCAACCTCGTGGACCTCTTACAGCACTGACGAAGCGAGTCCCGGCATACAAACCTCTGGCAAGCGGATGGAACAAGATGGAACACCATTGACCATCCTTACCTTTCCAGACAGAGGCGTTTGGGAATCTGTCGGCAAAGGCAATAGCTCGGTTCCGTTCCATTTGCGCAAAGGGGTCCGGTTTGAGCCCGCGGAATTCGTATTCTTCCGCAAGCTTTTCCTCGGTAATGCAACCGTCCTGATCGAATGACGAGGGTTCAGGTTCAAAGAAGTAAAGTTCTACTTCCTTACCTTCTCCAACGGGCATTTCGTCAATCACAGAACGATCACTGGAGTACATCAGGGACTTTCCGTTCATCTGAAGTGTCTCAAACAAACGACTCGGGCTCTGCATGCGATCAATTCCCTCGCGACTCTCAATCATCATTTTACTGATGACTGCCATATGTTTACGAAACGGCGCGAGAATTTCCATGCCAAGATTGGGGACCCCCAGCACATGCTGGACTGATTTAGAATCAAAATCCGACCGATGCTTTCGCAAGGCGGCTCGAAACTTATCAGCAAGGTTATCAATCTGGCCGTCGGTCATTTCAGATGCAGTCATGATCTGTGTCATGTTGTCATCTCCCTATTTCCGCGGCTTTGCTTGGCTAACCACAATGGTTCGCCACAGCAGAAAAATTCCTAAAAAAGATCTTTTCTGCTGTGGCGAAGAAGTAGGTTTTAAAGGGTTCTAAACTAGGGCGTATTATACCGCAAATCTTTCACAAAGTCAAATATTTGCGCCTACTTTGAGCCTTATTTAAGGCTATTTTTTAAAAGAAAGAAGCTTAACCGCCTTCTTAAAATCCGCAGGAAGCGGAGCTTCGACAGACATCTCTTTACCGCTCGGAAGCATAAATTTTATTTGAAATGCGTGAAGCGCGAGGCGTTCGAAACCGAGCGCGTAACCAAGTTTCGGTGCATAAAGAGAATCGCCGAGAACTGGGTGCTGGATGAATTTGAAATGCACGCGGATCTGGTGAGTGCGTCCTGTTTTCGGATGAACTTCCACAAGTGAAAACCCCTTCCCTGTTTCAAGCGTCGTGTACGCAGTCACCGCATCGCGAAGCTCTCCCCGCGCGCCTTTCCCGCAGGTCCATCTTCGGAAATCTGTCGAGCTTCTTCCGATCGGTTTATCAATCACGCCTTTTTTATTTTTCAATTCCCCATTCACGAATGCGAGATAGGTTTTCTCGATCGTCCTGTCCTGAAATTGTTTTTTCAAAAATTCGAATGCTTTTTGATTTTTTGCCAAAAGTAAAATTCCTGAAGTTTCCCGGTCAATGCGATGGACGATCCCCGGTCGCAAAATGGTCTCCCCGTTTTGAAGCACGGTCGGCTCCCCCACATCTTTCATTTTCGGATAATTTTCCAAAACCCAATCAGAAACATTTGCCTCTTTTGTTTTCCCATCCGCGTGTACAACAAGACCAGCAGGTTTGTTCAAAACCAAGACGTCCTTGTCTTCATAAATAACTTTAGGAGTGAGAGCCATATTATTTGCCGTGATTACGCTTGCGAGTTGCAAATTCTTCGAGAATTGCAAAGAAATCTTCCTTCTCGAATTCCGGCCAGAACTTTTTCGGGAAAAAGAATTCACTGTAAATTGATTGCCAAGTTAGAAAATTTGAAAGGCGCATTTCTCCTCCAGTGCGGATAATAAGCTCCGGATCTGGGATATCGGGCGCGTAAAGATTTTTGATGAAACTCTCTTCAGTCACATCCTCGGGCTTCATTCCTTTCTTTATCATCTCTCGAGTTGCATTCACAATTTCTCCTCGTCCACCGTATGAAATACAAGCGCAAAGAGTCCCACGAGTATTATTTTTTGTAAGCTCTTCAGCTTTTTTAATTCCTTCTTGGAGATCTGGCGCAAGACGTTTGAGATCACCGATAAATCGTAGTCGCTTGCCTTTTTTGTGAAATTCCGGAAGATCTTTTTTCAAAAGAATACGAAAAAGATCCATAAGGTACATCACTTCTTCTTTGCTTCTATTCCAATTCTCGGTTGAGAAAGCATATACAGTCACATACTCAATCCCCTTCTCTTCCGTCCAATCAGAAAGTTCTCGGAGTTTGTTATATCCGCGTCGGTGCCCCTCAAGGCTTGGCAAACCATTCGCCTTAGCCCAGCGGCGATTTCCATCAAGTATGATTCCAACAGAGTTTATCTTTCCCTCTTTTTTATCCGCCATAACCATAGAGGATAGCAAAATTTTTGAAAGAATGCATTGGTTCCATCCACTTCACCTCGACAGTATCTACTCGAGCCACAATCCAAGACAAGAGAGGCTTTCGCTCTAACTTTTGAAGAAATACACGAAGAGCTGACTCTTCCCCCAGAGCGATAATGCGTACCGAGCCGTCGCGCATATTTTGCACTGTTCCGACAATTCCAAGCCCCCGTGCTTTTCTCGTCGCAAAATCACGAAACATCACTCCCTGGACCCTTCCGGTTACTTTTACTTCAATTTCTTTTTGCATAAATAAACTGTGAGATTTTCTCGTCATACCTTTTTAAAAGCATTCGCAAGCGGGTAGCGAGACTGAACAAATTTTCACCAGAAAATTATGTGTATTTTAAAAAGGTATCACGAGAATAAATCTTTTCTTAGCTAAAATAAATTTTCATCAAAAGTCGCGTCAATTTATCCCCATCATGACGAATGAGCGGACGGTGAATCTTATCTCCTTCTTTCGGCGGAATAATTTTTGAAGACACTAGATTCTCGCCAATCGCTTTATAATTCTTCCCCTCAAAATCTTTTTTATTCGCAGACACAAGTTTCTCACCCTCTTTCGCATAGGTATCGAGAAGCTCCTGCGCTGGTTTCTTATCATTGTATACAACATAATCAAAAGCATCTTTGCCGGCATATTTCTCCACCTCATCGACAAAATCTGTTACCGAGAAATTTTCGGTCTGTCCCGGTTGGGTCATCATATTAGTAATATAAATCTTCTTCCCCTTTGCTTCTTTGAGCGTCTCTGACATTCCATCTGTCAAAAGAATCGGAATGAGAGAAGAGTGGAGATTGCCAGGACCGAGAATAATGAGGTCTGCTTCGAGAATTGCTTTTTTTGCGAGAGGATTTATCGTGGCTTTTGGCTCCAGAAAAAATCTGGTCTTTTCTCCCTTAAAAAATCCAGAGCTAATCATCATCTTCTGTCCTTGGACAATCGATCCGTCCCCTCGCTCCACACAAAGTCTCACGTTGTCGGTTGTGACAGGAATTACTTGTCCAGTAATATGAAGAATTTCTCCAGCAGTCACCACAGCCTTGGCAAAGCTTCCAGTGACTTTCTCAAGTGCAGTCAAAAAAATATTTCCAAATGAGTGCCCATTAAAAGTCCCTGTTGAAAATCGATAATTAAAAAGTTCCCGCATTACTTCAGACGAAGAAGAGAGAGCAACAAGAGACTGCCGGACATCTCCGGGAGGAAGAACGCCAAGCTCATCACGTAAGACCCCAGTCGAGCCCCCGTCATCCGCCATTGTAATAACAGCAGAAATATCACTCACGAAATGTTTGAGTGAAGAGAGCACCATAAAAGTCCCGGTGCCTCCGCCCATTACTACCGCCTTAATACCATTATGGTGATTTTTCCTGGCTTTCATAGTGATTAAAATGTATCGCTAGTCTAGCGTATTTTAAGGTGAAAAGGTAGATTCGGCGATTATTTCTCTTTCGCTGCTTCAATGAGAGACAAAGAAAAGCGCTCCAGAAGATACCCGGCTTCTTTATCAATTTCATATGAAGATTTCGCTATACTTCGCTTGAAAATAAATTTAAAAAGCCGCGGCACTTTCTGCTCAATAGCAGTTTTCATGCTTGGCACGGTATCAATAAGAAGAAAATCATGCTCTCCCTTTATATCAGCGAGTGAGATTCCAGGACCTTTGTACGAAAGCACAGATTGAACAGGATCAAAAGAATATACTCCCGCAAGCAATGGTAAATTCATAAAAGGAATATTCTGTGGAGAAAAAGCGATGTGTGCGCACGGGAGTCTTCGCCTCAACCCCATATTTACTTTTTCAAAATCGTATGAAGATTTTATATTTAAATGCGCCATAAGATGGAAAAGTTCAAGTGGTGGAACGCCGAGTTCAAGCATCATAAGAGAATGCACCGTGAGCGAGCCGGTAAATCGAGGGTTGCATTCATTCGGATAAATTTTATTTCGTTTTTTATCATACAGAAAATCGATTCCGAAAATTCCTTTGTAGCCCTGTTTTGAGAGATGTGCTCCGATGCCCTCCACCACTTTTCGCGCCTGTACTTCTATTTCCGGCTCCCACGCGGTAAATCCAAGATCATTACCAAAAAATATTCCATTCGGAGGCACGCCGTGAAGAGATTGTGGAACATCGATGAGTTGAAGCTGAAGCGGACCTGAAAGCGTCCCCTCCGGCATAACACAGCCAAGCATTGAGGTTGATTGTCCCACAATAAATGGCGCGATCACTACAAATTGAAAATCTGCATCAGCTTGAAGTAACTGAACACATCGAACAAAATCTTCTTTCGTATGGATGAAAAAAGTTCCTTCGTTTCCTCCAGTCTCTTTGTCTGCTCGCTGTACCACGAATGCTCCGCTATTTTTCTCCCACAACTCTTCAAAAGAAGATCCGAGAAATGCTTCCCGTCCATATTGCTCCGAAGGAAGCGCAGGCAAACCTAATTTTTTTACGAGCACGCGAAATGTTCCTTTATATTTCACTTCCTCAAAAGTTTTCGTATCATTCCCGATCCAAGGAATACCGAGCCGATTCAAATCCTGCGCGATCTTTTCGGTCATCGTATAAAACATAAGCTTCGGCATCGGCCGGAAAGAACGGAGAAATGCTTGGAAGACATGATTGCCAATGAGATATCCCGTACCGTGAATTTTCTTAGCGATAGCAGGATGATAATCTGAGAGAATATGCATCCGCAGATACGATTCCATTATGTCTACGTCGCTTGAACGATGAATCGTGTAGATAGAATAGTTATTGAGAAAAAACGCCGGAATGATCCGAGTATAGGGAGTAATGCCAACCGAGAGAATGGCAGTTTGATTTATCTGCCGAATGACAGATTCAATGTCTGGTATGAATTCTTTCCAATCGCGGAAATTATAAGGACTCTGATTCATTGGAATTATAGTAACAAAAATATTGCCTTCTCACACTTATAAAAACCCGGACAAATGAAAAGGCGGAGTCCACAACCTTTTCATTTGTGACTCCGCCGTATAGCTTGTTCTCCTTATGTTTGGGTTTAGATGACATGCAGGTTGATCGCATCCGGGATGCCGGCTTGCTTCAGACCCGCATTCTGCGACTCGCGGCACTGGAACACCACAGCCTTCATCGGCTCCAAGCTCGGGAAGCTGCCACCACCCGCGATATTGCTGAAGTGGATGAAGACTTCCTGACCGTCCGCGCGCTGGAGCTTGCCGCAACCGGTGACCAGGTTGTAGTACCGAACGTTTCCGACGTACCACCCATGGCTCACCGGCAGATCCACAGGCAGTTCAGCCGATACGGGCGCCCACTCGGCGACTGTGCACTTGCTGAGACGCGTGCAGGCGTTCTGTGCGACCGCGAATTTGATCACCTTCGGCCCCATATTGGGGAAGACCGAAAGGTAATCAGCACGCGGGTAAGCGTTGCCAGCGAAGAGCGGCACAACCAGGGCGACTTGCGCGCCGTTGATCGTCTGCTTCTTCAACTCGAGCTTCCGCACCACCGACGCATTTGTCCGAACGATTTGCCCGGCAAACACTTCCTGCACGCCGAGGTAAAACATTCCGGCGCGGGTGATGACCGACACCTGCAGTTGAATGAACATGCCGTTCGGTTTCAAGACCACCAAATCGGCGTTGTCCATATCCTTCACGCGGGTATGGGGCGCGAAAACTTCCTGCGGGGTCGGATTCTTTTCCGTCGGTTCCGGCGTGACGTTCTTCCACTGGACGGGAACGTCCAACTTCGGGATTTCAGCGCCGATACCGATCTCGGTCAAGTTGCCAGCCTTGCAGTACAAGAGCTTGGCATCCGGAGCCAGCGTAGCGGTCATCGCAATCGCCACTGATGCCGGCTTTTCCGACCGACCGATTCCGATCTCGGCCCACATGTTCGGGCCCTGCGCGGTCGAAACTTCGATCCCGTACGCCGGCGCGCTGAAGCGGAATTGGCCGAACTCGGGATGATTCCAGATCGCTACCCGGTCTTCCACTTTCCATTCACGCACATCGGCCGGCGGCGTACCTTCTTCGGTCGCACCGTCTTCGATGCGGGCCGCGCGAAGCGCTGTCGCCAAAACACACACCGGCAAAAGTTGCTGCAACATGACTAATCCTCCTCTGACAAAAACCCGGATCTATCAATCTCCCCAGCCACACCGGCCAGAAACAGATAATAGACTCTAGGTAAAATGATAGCATATTATGACCCAAATGTCAAGCATAAAAAGCTTGAAAATACGGCCTAGATACTAGTTAAAATCGAGTTTTTCGAGAAAAAATTAGGGTCGAGCTTTTATCTCTGTTACAATCAAAATATGGAGAAAATTCTTATTCCTGGAAATGGTTACTCACTCGAGGGAAATATTTTCATTCCAAAAGAAAAAAAGGCAAAAAATCCCGCTGTTTTGCTTCTGCATGGGTGGAACAGCGCGCAAGACCGGATGTTTGATACGGCAAAAATACTCACTGACAAATTTAGTCTCGTCTGCCTCACTCTTGACCTCCCGGGACATGGGAAAAGCGCGGGTGATAAAAATTCCCTCTCCCGCAAAGATTTTCTTGATGATGTAATTGCCGGATATGATTTGCTTGCAAAGCGAGATGATGTGAATAAAGAAAAAATTGGAGTA
>JAQTTF010000053.1 GCA_028710915.1 Minisyncoccota bacterium
CCTCATCGACGCGAACAGCGCCAGTGAGCCTTTCAAAGAATGATTTTTTGTCTTTTAACATAGAGAGAGGTTAAGTTAATAATAGTTATTGTGTTTTTGTTTCGAGCTGTATTTGGGAAGGTTTGATAGATTTTACTTTCTCAAAGAAAACCATAAGGACGATTGCTGCTATCCACACTCCAGCAAATACCATAAATGTATTATTGCCTTCTATTATAAAGAAATTGAAGAGGGTATGCAATACGATCGCAAAGAAAAGTCCTCCAATGATATACATCTTTTTTACTCCTTCGCTTCTGTAGAATGAAAGCGCCATGAAAAGTCCCACCATAGCCGAAGATACTATGTGAAGAAGTGACGCCCCGATAAATCGAAGGTTTCCGGTAAGGAGCGTCTCGACTATGCTGCCTGAAGCGAGGGGTTGAAGAAGGAAAAATGTGTTTTCAATAGCGCTAAACCCAAGAGCTGCAGTCATAAGGTAGATAAGAGCATTCACCGGCTCATTCATATTCTTTTTTTCGAGTGCCGCGATATAGGCAGCTGTAAATTTTAAAGTCTCTTCAATTACGGCCCAAAGAAGAAACGTGAGTCCATTTCCAAGTCCGTAACTCGAGACCAGTTTTTCCAGAGGCAATGCAAGAGGAGCGGCGATCATTCCAGCAAAAAAAGCGAGGACAATGAGACCGCGCGGTTCTGGGTGGACTGTATCTTCTCGAAGCCAAAACCAGAGCCAAAAAAGGGCTGGAATGAATCCTCCCAAAATCGCCCAAAGAACTGTGTGCTCAGTTATCACTCTTTAATTGTAGCAGAAGGCCACTCGGCAATCATGAGCAGGCTGTGGGTATCTGCGATCGAGCTCCAAATTTCTTCAGTGACAAAGGGAATGAACGGATGAAGTGCTTTCAAGCAAGTTTTGAGGATGTGAAGGAGGGTATATTGGCGAGACATTTTTGCAGATTCGTCCCTCCCTCCGATAATTGGCTTTGATTCTTCGATAATGACATCGGCAAATGTTTTCCAGAAGTACTGGTAGAGTTTTTCTCCGGCGAGATAGAAGCGATAATTTTCCATATCTTTCGAGATGTCTGCGAGAATTTCATCGAGCTCTGCCATAAGACCTTTATCTTTTTCTGTGAGCGCCGGCGACAATTTTTTATCAAAATCTTTTGTATTATCAAGAACAAACCGCGACGCGTTCCAAATTTTGTTTGAGAAATTTTTATATCCACGGATTTTGTCTTCAGAAAGCTTGCTGTCGTTTCCCGGACCTGTACCAATGATAAGCGAGAGGCGAGTCGCATCTGCACCATATTTCTCAATCATATCGAGTGGGTCAATAATATTGCCGAGAGACTTAGACATCTTTTGTCCCTTTCCATCGCGGACGAGCCCATGAAGGTACACATTTTTAAATGGGATGTCGCCGAGAAGGTATGTGGACATAAGAATCATTCGGGCAACCCAGAAGAAAATAATGTCGTAGCCGGTCTCGAGCATATCGGTGGGGTGGTACATTTCCAAATCTTTCGTCTTGTCTGGCCAGCCAAGTGTTGAGAAAGTCCAAAGCCCCGAAGAGAACCATGTGTCGAGCGTATCTTCGTCTTGAGTCCAGCCAGCACCTTTTGGAGCTTCAATTCCTACAGAAATTTCTTTTTCTTTGTACCAAACAGGAATTCGATGTCCATACCAAATTTGTCTTGAAATACACCAGTCGCGCAAATTTTCTATCCAATGAAAATATACTTTCTCAAATCTATCTGGAACGATTTTAATTTGGCCGTTTTTGACAGAAGCGAGCATAAGCTCTTTCAGTGTTGTTTCTGCTCCACTTTTTATTCCTTTGATTTCTGAATGAGGAAGCGTGAATTTTTTATTTACATCAATGAACCACTGGTTCATAATTTGCGGTTCTATCATTCCTCCGGTTCGTTCTGCAGTCGCAACATTGTGGGTGTAATCTTCTTCTTTTACCACGAGTCCTTTTGCTTGTAATTTCTCAACAATTTTTCCACGAGCTTCGGTAATTTTCATTCCAACAAATTCGCCTGTCATCGGAAGCATTTTGCCGTGCTTATCAATCACTTGTTCTTTGTCGAGCTTATGTCTTTCAGCAATTTCAAAGTCAACAACAGAATGCCAAGGAGTAATGGTCATTACTCCGCTTCCAAATTCCATATCAATCGCTTTATCTTTAATAACGGTCGCGGTAATCGGTCCATTTATCCATTCCAAATCGAGTTTTTGTCCGTCTTTGTATTCTTTATATCGTTTATCATCCGGATGCATCACGACATATTTGTCGCCGAATTTTGTTTCTGGTCGTGATGTACCGATCGTAAATGGGCCGTATTTGAAATAATAGAATTTCGTTTTCTCTTCTTTGTAGACAATTTCATCATCAGAAATAGTTGTCTGGCCTTTCGGATCCCAATTCACGATCCTGTGTCCTCGGTAAATAAGTCCATCATCATACATTTTCTTGAATGCGGTGCGAACGGCGAAATTACGTTTTTCATCGAGCGTAAATGCTTCCCGGCTCCAATCGAGCGAGCATCCCATTCTTTTCACTTGGTTTACGATGGTGTCGTGGGATTCCTGTGCAAATTGATTTACCCGCTCGAGGAATTTTTCTCGGCCAAGGTCATTTTTTCGCAATCCTTCTTTTTCAATAATCTTTTCAACTTTTGATTGAGTGGCAATAGATGCATGGTCAGTACCCGGAATCCAAAGCGTTTTCTTACCTCGCATTCGCTCAAAACGAATCATAATATCCTCGATTGCAAGCATCGCCGCGTGGCCAATGTGGAGCGTTCCAGTGACGTTTGGAGGCGGAAGGACGATGGAATAGGGAACTTTATGGCGAGGAGGCAGATTGTCAGGGTTAAAAAAACCGCTCTTTTCCCAGAGCTTGTAGATTTTCGCCTCGGTCGCCTTAGGATCGTAAGGCTTCAAAAACTTGTCGTCCATAGGCAAAATAGTAACATTTTCAAGCTTGCTATCCAAGTTGGAGATTCCCTTCTGCTTTGAGGGAATTAGATTCTTTTTTCAAGAGAAAATTAATATACCCGGCTCCTGCAATCATAATCGCATTATCTGTAGAAAGTTCTTTTCCTGGGATGAGAAGTTTTGTTTGTGGAAATTCCTCGGCTAATTTTTCAAAACTTTTTCGAATGTGTGAATTTGCCGATACTCCGCCGGCGATGATGAGGCTCTGCGGGCCGAATTCTTCAATTGCTTGTTTTGTTTTCGCTACGAGGACTTCTGTTACTGCGTCTTCAAATTCTCGGGCGATTTCCTCTTTATTTTTTTCGCTCGGTTTGCCGATTTCTTTCAGTTTATAAAGTACGGAAGTCTTGAGTCCTGAAAAAGAGAAATCATAGTCATTTGAATTGATCATTGGGCGGGGGAGCGCCAAAGTGGAAGCTATTCCGCTTTGGCGCTGTTTCTCCGCGAGTATAGAAATTTGCGGACCGCCGGGATAAGGAAGCCCGAGAAGGCGAGCTACTTTATCGAAAGCTTCGCCAACTGCATCATCACGAGTTTTTCCGATCACTTTGTATTCACCCCATTTTTCAGTAAGGACGAGTTCTGTGTGTCCTCCAGAAATAAGAAGGGCGAGAGCTGGAAATTCTATTTTTGTTCCGGCTGTGAAAAGTGGAGAGACGATATGCCCTTCCATATGATTGACTGGAATGATAGGAATATTCCAAATGTATGAAAGTGCCTTTGCAAAACTGACTCCTACCCAAAGCGCCGGTTCAAGACCGGGGCCGTAGGTGACCGCGATCGCGTCTACATTTGGTTTTTCAATTGTCGGAATGTATTCGATAAACAAAAGAGCAAGTTCTTGTTCTCTTTCCAATATTTTTTTAATTTCTTCAATTTGTTTCGAATTTTGTGTTTCGGATTTCGGATTTGAAAAATTTGCTTTTTCTAACAAATTTTTGAGAAGAGGAATTAAGTTTTTCTGATGTTCGCGCTTTGCGAGCATTGGCACCACTCCGCCGTGAATTTCGTGGAGTTTCGTCTGTGAGAAAAGGGAAGTGGAAAGAACCTTAAATTTCGGGTGCTCCAGATTGCCACTTGATTCGACAAGTGAAAGTGCTGTCTCATCGCATGAGGTTTCGATACCAAGAATAATCATTTTTCTATATTGTGGTCACACATAAAATTCTGCAGAATTTTTGTGCGACCCCGACTCGGCCGTTTGTCTGTTGACAAACATGCCTCCGTCTCGCACATGTATCGAAAAATATGAAGCAGTTCATATTTTTCTATCATGTGCGCGGTGAGGGGATCGAACCCCCGACATCGTCAACGTCAATGACGCGCTCTACCAGCTGAGCTAACCGCGCATACTGACTCAACCGGGAGATTCGAAGCTTACAGCTTCAGTACCCCGATGGATTTTTTATGCGCGCTCACGCGCTTTAAAAAATGCTCATCGGGGCTTCGACTCCCGGACGTATTGTGCCCCGCACAATACTTAGGGTCAAAAATTTGCTGGCGCAAATTTTGTGAACTCATTCTATCATTTGCTCGAACCTTTTTCGAGGAACACAGCTAATCGTACGCGCCGCGTGCCACCTAACTTGAAACTCCAACGTACGCAGAACCTCCTTCCGTCCCGCGCGAGTACGCGCGG
>JAQTTF010000054.1 GCA_028710915.1 Minisyncoccota bacterium
TCACGTGTAGGTTTTTGAACTGTTCCTTTTGCCAAATCAGTCGTGGCAGAAATTGTGGTGCAAATAAGAGCGGGTCTTACTGCTTGTAGAATAGGGAATGTGGTCTCGGCATATGAGACAAGCGCTCCCGCAGAGAAAAGAAACGCTGTAAACATCGAAAACGTGAGAAAATATTTCTTCATAATAATATTGATACTAATAATAAGTTAATGTGACTAAAACATATTATATACCCATAGGTAAAAATACCTATCCACAGTTATAATGATCCAGTCGTACAAGAAAAAACCGCTAAAAGCGGTTTTTTCTTGTACGACTTCCCTTCAAAGATTACTTTCTAGCCTCAATAATGGTTGTAGCCACGTTTGGCGGTACAGCCTCGTAGTGATCAAATTCCATAGTGTAACTTGCTCGTCCTTCTGACATCGAACGAAGCGTAGTGACATAACTGAACATTTCAGCGAGTGGAACTTTTGCATCAATCACTTTGTTCATTCCCCTCTCGCTCATTCCATCAATCACGGCTCGTTTCGAA
Source organism: Minisyncoccota bacterium (assembly GCA_028710915.1). Taxonomy (GTDB): domain Bacteria; phylum Patescibacteriota; class Minisyncoccia; order Phycocordibacterales; family JAQTLZ01; genus JAQTLZ01. The sequence continues at coordinate 536 of JAQTTF010000054.1, forward strand.
CTCAAGTGTCCTGTGATGTCTCCCATAAACTTGTCTGGAGTAACGACTTCCACTTTCATAATTGGTTCGAGAATAACAGGCTTTGCTCTCTTTGCGGCATCTTGGAAAGCCTGCGAAGCAGCGATCTTGTATGCGATTTCAGACGAGTCCACATCGTGATATGAACCGAAGGTAAGCTCGCAAGACACATTCACCATTTTGTATCCGGCAACAATTCCTCGCTCCATCGCTTCCTTCACGCCTTTTTCAACAGCGGGAATAAATTCGTTTGGAATAACACCTCCTTTAATAGAGTCGATAAATTCAAATTCTTCTTCTCGGTGAATATTCTTCGGAATTTTCTTACCTTCTGCAAGCACAAGCGGTTCAAGCGGCTTGATCGTGATTCGTACGTGTCCGTATTGTCCTTTACCTCCGGACTGCTTGATGTATTTGTGTTCTGCGTCTGCTGAACCTTGAATGGTTTCTTTATATGCCACTTGAGGCTTGCCGACATTTGCTTCCACTCCGAATTCTCGTTTCATTCGGTCAACCATAATTTCAAGCTGGAGTTCTCCCATACCTTTAATAACCGTCTCGCCAGTTTCAGAATCAGCAACCACTTTGAAAGTAGGGTCTTCGTCAGAAAGTCTCTTCAATGCAAATCCCATTTTTTCCTGGTCTGCTTTTGTCTTTGGTTCAATTCGAAGTGAAATCACCGGCTCCATGAATTTAATTCTTTCAAGAATGATCGGATGATTTTCATCACAGAATGTATCTGAAGTCTTTGCTTCTTTGAGTCCGACGGCGGCAGCAATTTCTCCCGCAAATACTTTCTTTACTTCTTCGCGCTTGTCAGCCTGAAGTCGAACGATTCGTCCGAGTCGTTCTTTCTTTCCGCTTGTGACGTTGTAGATATACGAGCCGGCTTCGAGCGTTCCGGAATAGACGCGGAAGAATGTAAGCTGTCCGACGAAGGGATCGCTTTGCAATTTAAATGCGAGAGCAGAAAATGGCTCACTGTCATCAGCGTGTCTTTCGATGATCTGATCAGTATTTGGATCAATTCCTTTGATAGGCGGAATATCGAGAGGCGAAGGAAGATAATCAACAACGGCATCAAGCACGAGCTGAACTCCTTTGTTCTTGAGAGCTGAACCGGTAAACACGGGCACAATTTCCACTTTAAGACATGCTTCTCGGAGAAGTTTCTTGAGTACATCTACCGGAGGAACTTTTCCTTCGAAGTATTCATTCATAAGCTTCTCATCTCGCTCAACGATCTTCTCGACCAGCTCATTTCGGTATTTTTTTGCGGATTCAAGATATTCAGCTGGAATTTCTTTTTCAACGATCGTGCCTCCCATTTCTCCTTCAAAAAAGAAAGCTTTCATTTTCAAAAGATCGATAACTCCCTCAAATTTATCTTCTTCTCCGATAGGAAGCTGCATTCGAACAGCATTTTTATTCAAACGATTGAGAATTGATTGGAAAGAACGCTCAAAGCTTCCACCTGTTCGGTCGAGCTTGTTGATGAAACAAATTCGAGGCACATTTCCCTCGTCGGCATACCTCCAGTTGGTTTCTGATTGGGGCTCCACTCCGGCCACTCCGTCGAACACCACGACAGCTCCGTCGAGCACTCGCAAAGATCGCTTCACTTCTACCGTAAAGTCGATGTGTCCGGGGGTATCAATAATATTGAAACGATATTTTGTTTCTTTCTTTGTTCGGTCGGGCAAATCGGTCTTATTCCAGAAACAGGTAATGGCCGCGGCGGTGATCGTAATACCTCGTTCTCGTTCCTGTTCCATCCAGTCCGTAGTCGTCTCTCCTTCGTGCACCTCGCCGATCTTATGAATTTCTCCGGTGTAATACAAAATTCGCTCGGATGTAGTGGTCTTTCCGGCGTCGATGTGTGCAATGATTCCGAAGTTACGAACTTTTGCGAGTGGATAGTCTCTTTCCATGATGATTAGCGTGTGTTTTTAAAAATTAAACAAATAAATAAAAGCCCGAGGGCCCAATTAATGTAGCACTAGAGTACCGCAAAGTTGAGAAAAATGCAAAACAAAGCGAGACTAGTTGAAAACAATTTCAAACGGATACATCCCCATTCCGCAGGTGCCTTGGAGCGAGGCTACTTTCGGACTTCCTATATCAATATCGGTCGTGCCGGTTTGTGGAAGGATTTTGCTTAAGTTCATACTTGGAATTCGGATGGAAGAAGAACAATCGAATGTTCCTTTTGTATCAAAACGGAGAATTGTCGGGATGCCGGCTTTCGCAATACTTTTTCTCGGCTGAAATCCTCCTTTCGCTGTTATTTCGATAATTTGTTTTCCATCCACAATGGAAACATTATGTGCATCGATCACCTGATTAATCCCGCTACTATTTCTCGTCAAGAGAAATGCTCCACCTACCAGAGCGACAAAGACTATGATTGCTAGAATAGTTGATTTCATAAATACATTATATTAGAAGTTGAACACTGGGGGAATTATACCAACTACTACCAAACTATTAATCAAATTGAACAAAGCAAAAAGAATCACGATAAGTCCGGCGCTTTTGAAAAAGATTCCTGATTTTGAGCTGTTTTTAATACTGAATGAGCTGAAGCTCAAAAGTGCGAGAACCGGAAGCGTACCGAGCGCGAATGCAAGCATGGTGAGTCCCCCTTTGAGGAAACTTCCGGTCGTTAAAGCATAGAGTTGCATTGATTGGGTAAATCCGCACGGCAAGAAAAATGTCGCGACACCAACGAGAACTGGCGTGAACGTGTGACTTAATTTAGAAACTCCATGGGCATGACGGGCAATGAATTTCGGCATACTTGGCTGTAACTTTTTCGCGGAGGGGAATACATCCAAGAGATTAATTCCAAGAACGATCATCACAAGACCGATAACCAAATCCAAAATAAACGTTGCGGAAGTGTTGAGCGTAAACGCAGAACCGATTGCACCAATAACTCCACCAAGAATAAAGAATGAAACAATTCGCCCACCGTGGAACATAAGTTGCGGACGAACCTTGTCGCCCTCTTTTGCAAACGTTGCCGACATCGAGAGAAGAAGCCCACCAACAACCGCCATACAAGTTGAAAGCGAAGCGATAATTCCAATCACAAATGCCGTTCCATAATTTACATTGCCCGCGTTCACGAGATTTATGAGTCCGATTTTCTGAAGGAGCACAAAGAGAATTGCGAAACCAAGAGCAATCGGCACAGCAATTTTAAAATCTCCCCATTTTACATCGTGGTTTTGTTTTTCAACAGAGACCGTATAGCCGTGAGATTTTAAGGGAATTGTAAGTTCTTCGGCAATCTGTAAGGGCGTCTTCGTACCGAAATCTCCCACAATTTCTACAGAATGATTTTTAAGACTTGATTTCACACTCGAAACATTCGCCAAATCTCCTAACTCGCTTTCAGTTAAAAGCACACAAGCATTGCAATGCATCCCGTGAATATGAAAGGTATATTTTGACTCAGACATAGGATTAAAGATTTTTAGCTTTTATTCGTAATGAATTTGAAACGACCGACACACTGCTAAGAGCCATGGCCATTCCTGCAAACACAGGATTCAAAAGAATTCCAAACACCGGATAGAATGCACCGGCGGCGAGAGGAATTCCGACGATGTTGTAGAAGAACGCCCAGAACAGATTTTGTTTGATTCCTCGCATGGTGAGTTTTGAAAGCCGAATCGCTTTTACCAATTTTGAAATATCTCCGTGAAGCAAAGTAATTCCTGCTGATTCAATCGCGACATCTGTGCCGGTTGCCATTGCGATACCAACATCTGCTTGAGCAAGTGCTGGCGCATCATTCACTCCGTCCCCTGCCATTGCGACAACATTCCCCTTCGCCTGAAATTCTTTGATCACGCGAAGTTTATCGTCCGGCATTACTTCGGCGACGACTTCATCAATTCCGACAAGATTGGCGATAAATTTTGCAGTATTTTTATTGTCTCCCGTAAGCATTACTGTCTTTATTCCGAGTTTCTTCAATTTTGAAACCGCCTCGATTGCTTCCGGCTTTATTGCATCTGCTACCATTGCCAGAGCCACAACTTTTTCTTTCGTAG
>JAQTTF010000055.1 GCA_028710915.1 Minisyncoccota bacterium
TTCCGATCTGCGCATTTTCTCTTGCTGTAAACGTAATCGTTATTGCCGGAGGTTCAGTTATGCTTATGTGGATTGGAGAACTCATCACTGAATTTGGAATTGGAAACGGAGTGTCTCTCATTATCTTTGCAGGAATTGTTGCAAGAATTCCTACCGCAATGAGCCAGGCATTTGCCTCTTTTGATCCTTCGCAAATTCCTCTCTATATCGCCTTTGTGATTGCCGCTGCGCTTATTGTTTTTGGCGTTGTTATCATCACCGAAGGAGAACGTCCAATTCCTGTTACCTATGCGAAACGTGTGCGAGGTATGAAAGTGTATGGAGGTACCTCGACCTATTTGCCACTACGACTCAATCAAGCGGGAGTGATTCCGATTATTTTCGCTCTTTCAATTCTTCTTTTCCCGCAGATGATTTTTAATTTTCTTTCGCAATCTGGCAATGCAACGGTAAATGCTGTCGGCTCATTTGTGCTCTCTATCATTGCAAATAAATGGCTCTATGCAGGTTTCTATTTTATCCTTGTATTCCTCTTCACGTACTTTTATACGGCAGTTACTTTCGATCCAGATTCCATCTCAGAAAATCTTCAGAAGAACGGCGCGTTCATCCCAGGGGTTCGCCCAGGACAATCTACGTCAGCGCATATTTATAAAATTTTGAATCGCCTTACGCTTGTCGGCGCGCTTTTCCTCGGCGCTATTGCCGTCTTACCGCTCGCAATGCAGGCAATTACAGGAATCACTTCTCTGGCTATTGGGGGTACTGCACTCTTGATCGTGGTTTCTGTAGTTTTGGATCTTATGAAAAAAGTGGATGCTCAAATCTCCATGCGAGAATACTAAAAGCCTGAATTTGGCGAATTTCATCGTTACCAAAAAATTTCGCTCCCGTGCAGTAGGTTCACTACAGCGTGGTCGCGAAATTTTTTGTTGCCTCGAACTTCGCTCAAATTCAGGCTTTTAGTCTGTTTTTGATTTATTGTGGGAAAAAGAAAGTGTGTTAGTATTAATATATATGAGTAGAAACTCTAAATTGGTAATTATTTGGTGTGTGGTTCTAGTTTTGTTTATCATTTTTTACCCCCAAATAAGATACGCCTTTGCGATTGTTGAGTATGTCTTGTTTTCTTAGTAAATTTTCTGAATGGCTTCTGCCGTATACATTGAATATAAGAGAGAACGGCTGGGTGGCATACCTCTGCCGTTTTTTCATACCTTTATAAAAGTGAAGATGGGTGAAAAAGAAGAGACTTTCGGTTTCTATCAGACTCGTCGCTTACTTTGGCCTGTTTCTCTCTTTATTCCTATATCCGGCTCTATTGGATTGAATAATGGCGCTTATGAACGCCAGATTTGCATCACTTCTGACGAAAAGAAGGTCACAGAAATTTCGAAAGCTATCGCCAATTCAAAATGGAAGTCGTATCATGCGCTTTTCCAAAATTGTTTCCATTGGAGGAATTTTATTTTAGGTCAGGCCGGTTTCTCGTATCCAACCAGGGATTGGTTTTTCTAAGGAAATAGCTGTTTTCTCGAGGTATTATTTTATGCTAAGCTAGTGGGTATTATGACACCCCGAACATTCATTATGATTGGCCGGTCTGGCTGCGGGAAAGGTACCCAGGCTGACCTCCTTTTGGCTTATCTCAAAGAAAAAACAGGCATGGAGGGATACCATCTTGAAACTGGCAAGAAGTTTCGCGAATTTATTAAGACTGAAGGATACACGGCAGATCTTGCCCGCGAGATTATTAATACAGGCAGGCTCCAGCCGGAATTCTTGGCTATCTGGAATTGGACTTCTTCTGTCATTGAAAACTTGAAGCCCGATATGAATCTTGTTATCGATGGTGCGCCCCGAAAACTTTTCGAAGCAGAAGTCCTAAATCTTGCACTTGAATTTTATAAAAGAGAAAATCCGGTAGTACTATTTTTGAATGTGAGCGAGAATTGGGCGCGAGAGCGTCTTATGGCGCGGCAACGCGGAGATGACAAATTGGAAGGAATCAATCGTCGGCTCGCATGGTATGAAACTGAAGTCCTCCCTGTCGTTGAATTCTTCAAAAAGAAAAAATCTTATGGTTTTCTTGAAATAAATGGAGAACAGTCTATTGAAAAAGTCCAAGCGGATATTCTTTCAGGATTGAAGCTCAAGTAAGAGGGTATCTTCTATGATTACTAAAAAGACAGAAAAAGATATCGAGTACCTGCGCGAAGGAGGGAAGCGGCTCGCTTTTATTTTGAAAGAACTTCAGAAAAAAGTCGCTCCCGGTGTGACCGGTCAGGAGCTTGAAGACTTTGCTTTGAAACTCACGGCGGAAGGCGGTGACAAGCCAGCATTTTTGGGTTACAAAACAAAGCATGATAAAGTTCCATACCCGGCTGGTCTTTGTCTTTCTATAAACGACGAAGTAGTTCACAGCCCCGCAACCAATGAGGGGAAAATCATCAAGGAAGGAGATATTGTGAGCCTCGATTATGGAATTATTCACAAAGGGCTTTATACGGATTCTGCGATCACGGTTCCTGTCGGAAAAGTTGATGCTGTCGCGCAAAAACTTCTCGAGGTCACAAAAAAATCTCTCGATGTCGGGATTAAGCAATGCAAGGCAGGGAATACGACAGGAGATATCGGTTCCGCAATAGAAGAATATGTAAAGCCATTTGGTTTTGGCATTATCCGCGAGCTTGCAGGACATGGCGTAGGATATAAAGTGCATGAAGATCCTTATGTGCCGAATTATGGTAAAAAGGGCGAAGGCGAGAAGCTTTTTCCTGGGATGGTGATAGCAATAGAGCCAATGCTTAATGAGGGAACAAAAGATATCAAGCTTTCCAGGGACGGATTTACCTACAAAACTGCAGATGGAAAACGCAGCGCTCATTTCGAGCATACGGTCCTTATAACCCTAGGTCAGCCGGAGATTCTCACAAAAGCGGCATAGCCCGCTTTTTCTCTTGATGGTATAATTTTGGAATGGCAAATTTTGAAGGCACTGATGGGGCTTTTATAAAAGCAAATCCTCTCGTTACTCCCGATGGTCATACTGTAAAAGAACCGACGGAAGCTGAGTCCAAGAAACATTCAGAGGCAGTAAAAAGGCGAAAAGCTGAAGCGGAGACGGTTATAGATATCCCTAAAAAGACAGCAAATGATCGGGCTAAAAGAAAAACGGTCATTTTTGAAGATCCCAAACCCGGGGATGCTATTGTAGATCTGAACCCTGAAGATGCTTACCAATTGAGGCAATTGCTCAAGAAGATAAAAAAAGGAGAAGGTAAAAACTAGAGTTATTATGGAAATAGGTTCTCTACCAACATTTGAAAATCCTCAAGAGGAAATAAAATTCCTTCGTGAAGAAATTGCTCGCAAGGAGGAAGAGGTAATTTCGCAGGGCGAAAAGCCGAATCATGAAAAGATTGCTCACGAAAAGATCGATGAACTTCAAAATGCCGTAGTCACTCACCCGGCGATTCCCGCGAAGCTTGTCCAGCAGGAAGTCGAGGCCATTGTCCTCAATCTCTCTCCAGAGACTCACGACGACAAAATGGGGGAGCTTCTCGGAATTCTCCAAGAGAGCGGTATATTCCATGTACTCAAAGTGCTTGATGGAATCCACAATCCGCATCTTGAAGATGATTTTCATCGCTTGCTTGTCCAGTATCTTCGCCAAGGTTTTCCTGTGAAAGGGCTTAAAAATAAAAGTCCTCTCGAAAAATCTCTGAAAACGACGCTTTTCGAAGTATCTTTGCCTGAAGAAGAGGAAGAAAAAGGAGAGAAGGTAAAGGAATTAAAGACATTGATTTCGAAAATGGAGCAGTTCTACGCGGGCATGCTTTCTGTTTCATCCCAAGATTTATCTGAAGATAATTATTGTACGATTGAGATTGCGAATGCCAACGGTTCTCCCGAAACAATATTTTTTGTTTCAGTTCCAAGCCACAAAGCTTCGCTTTTTGAGAAGCAGATGCTCAGTGTTTTCTCCGGAGCGAAAATCAAAGAGGTAAATGATGATTATAATATTTTCAATGATGACGGAATTTCTCTCGGCTCCTATGCGACATCCGGCTCGAAGCCGATTTTTCCCCTGAAAACTTACGAGGATTTTGATTATGATCCGCTGAATATTGTTCTCAATGCTTTCTCAAAAATAAAAAGAGACGGTGAAGGCGCCGCGCTTCAGCTTATTTTCAAGCCTGCGGGGGATAGCTACGCACAACGCTATAAAATGGCTCTTAGTGACATACAAAACGGCGTGCCAGTAAAACGAGCCACTGCGCTGCCCGAGACAGTTCTCGGCCACGCGTATGATGTTGCGAAAGATATTTTGTATTCAGATAGAAAACGCCAGCAGGATAAGGAAAGAGCAATCGACGATATTGCAGTGGAACAAATTAAAAAGAAACTTGAAAGCCAGATTGTGGAGACAAATATTCGGGTTATCGCGTCCGCAGTAAATCGAAAGGATGCGGAGATGATACTTGCCGAGATCGAATCTGCTTTCAATCAATTTGGAAACGCTCAAGGAAACCATTTTGTATGGAACCATATCGATGGTTCAAAGCTTT
>JAQTTF010000056.1 GCA_028710915.1 Minisyncoccota bacterium
TCCACTTGCTTTGCGAACACTGCATTTCTCTCTTGTGCGTGGCCAGGCTGAGGAAATTGTTTGGGAGGCTCTGGATTTTTGAAAGCTGGAGGAGGTATCGATTGTGCCGGCCGAGGCTGAGGCGTGGCTGTTGGAGGAAGAGAAGCTTTTGGCATTGCCGGAGCAGACTTGTGTTCGGGAGGAGGTCCTTGCGGAGGTCTTCCCACAGGCTCATGCCATTTTCGTATTTCTTCTTCTACTACCGCTCGCGGCCGAGCAAAAGTAGCTCGAGATGTCTCAATAATTTCCTCGCGGAGAGAGCGCAGGGGTTTGGCTATTGGAGGCAACGTAGTAGCCGAAAACGGAGCAGACGTAACGCCATTAATCATGAGTTTGATATAGATCTGAGCAAAGCCAAGGTTTACCAAATCTTCAGCAGTAAATTGCGGAGCAAATTCTTTTTCCAAAACTTCAGCATCAAAGGCACCAACTCGAAATACAAGCATACTTCCGACGTTTCCGAATACCGCAGCTCGCACTTCTTCCGACATTTGCTCAATGTACTGATGAGCCATCGTAAGATTCAATTTATATTTTCTCGCTTCGGAAAGAATGTCTGCAAAAGATTCGTTTGCGAATGATTGGAATTCGTCCACATACAGATAGAAATTGGGCAGAGTGTTGAGAATTGATTCTGGGACATCTGCTCGACTCATTGCCGCAAGATAAATCTTGGTGATGAGCATCGAACCGATGAGATTCGCGTTCGACTCTCCCACTCTTCCTTTCGAGAGGTTGATGATAATGATTTTTCGCTCATCCATCATTTTTCTAAGATCAAAGGTGGATTTCGGCTGGCCGATGATATTTCGCACAAGCGGATTGGAAATAAACTGCCCAATTTTGTTTTGAATTGCGGCACCTGCTTCGGTCATGAATTTATCTGAATATTTTGCAAATTCATCGCGCCAAAATGCCTTTACCGACGTATCGGTAACATTTGCAACGACGGCATTTCGATAATCCTTATCGGCAAGCATTCTATTTACCCCGATAAGAGTTGAGTCCGGATATTCGAGAAGTGCAAGAAGAATGTTGTTCAAAATATATTCCATTCGGGCGCTCCAAGCATCCACCCAGATTTTCTTGAAGGCACTCATAAGCCCATTAGAAACGAGATGTCGTTTGTCTGGACCCACATCTTCCATCACATTGAAAGACACCGGATATTCCATATCGAAGGGGGCGAAGTAGAGAACGTCTTTCATTCGCTCTTTGGGAACATATTCAAGAAAAAGATCCGCAGTCTTTCCGTGGGGATCGATAAAAGCCATACCTTCCCCATTCTGAATATCCTGCACGGCCATATTTTCAAGACAGGTAGACTTTCCCATACCTGTCTTTCCGATAACATAAACATGGCGAGTTCTGTCCTTTGCCTTAATCCCAAACTTTATTTTCTTATTGCGAGAATCAGTTTCCGCAAAATAGGTTACCCGCTCCGGATCAAACACATTCTTCCTGCGAGGCATGTGTGATTCATCCGACGATTGAGAACTATGATCTGTGTGAGAGGACACCATAACAGAAATAGTATACAACAAAAACCCATCTCTCGCATGGGACAAATTTTGCCTTTAAAAACCCGGTTAGCTATTCAAATTCTGACTCTGATTAGTGTTCGAGGGAGATTGAGGACCTTTTAAAGAATCGCTCGCCTTCTGTGCTCGTAATGTATAAGAAAGAAAGATGACCAAAAGTCCGATAATAACAAGAAAAATATCGTTCCAAGATCGTGGGAAATGAAGGAACGGCATAAGAGCAGTAAGAAGACCTAAAATAGAAAAACTGCGGACGTATGAGGCTTGAGTGAAATGCATAGATTTTGTATTAGCTAATAGCTTTATTATAGGAAAAAATTACCGAAAATGCGAATCATCTTGGAAATACTGTAACGACAAACTCTCCTCGGACAGTATCTTGATGATTTGCAAAATGAAACATAAGCTCTGTAGCCGTTCCCGAAACACACTCTTCAAACACTTTAGTGAGCTCACGAGCGACCACAATTTTCCTTTCTTCTGTCCCGCTTTCCTTAAAATGTTTTTCGAGTGACGCAAGTGCTTTTTCTATTCTATGCGGTGATTCATAAAAAGCGACAGTTCGTGTCGAATCGGCAATTTCTCGAAAAAGCGTTTCCCTTCCCTTCTTGTGTGGGAGAAATCCAAGAAAAAGAAAATCAGATGATGGCGCTCCGGAGATCGAAAGCGCAGAGACAAGAGCTGATGGCCCCGGAACCGCAACAATTTTTACTTCATCTCCCAAAGCATCTTTCACTTGCGAAACAAGAAGCGAACCTGGATCGGAAATTCCGGGAGTGCCCGCATCAGAAACAAGAGCCAAATTCTTCTCTTCTCTGAGTAATGAAATAATATGATCGACTTTTGCGAGTCCGCTATGAGAATGATAGCTTATCGTAGGTTTCGAAATTTCATATTTATGCAAAAGTTTTGCGGTCACGCGAGTGTCTTCACATAAAACATAATCAACTGACTTAAGCACTTCCAAAGCGCGGAGTGTGATATCGCCAAGATTCCCTATCGGAGTTCCAATAACATAAAGAGTGGACATAGGCGATATGCTATCACAATTCCTAATCTAGACAATAGTAGAAAAATATTGTAAACTCGTCACCGAAAACAGTACACGCTCCGGACAAAGGGCCTGGACATAAACACACGGAGGAGGGATTGATGGCGTCGGCAACACAGCGGCTTTTAGATATGAGGCGAGCAGAGGCGATGAAAGAGCTCGGCTACATAGCATTAGACAGAAATTCCGCTACTATGGGGATAATGTCTGAAAGGGCGCGAGATTCGGAAAGTTTTTTCTTCAACAAAGACGGAGCGGCCGTCTTTGTCCAAAATGGCACTACGGTGTGGAAGAAGGACAAACCCAAGAACCCGGATGACGAGATCAAGGAGATCGCGAGCATCGGCTTCACACCAATCTGGAAAGGCTACGAGACGTCGGCAGAAAAGGTTGCGTTAGTCTACCTCACTGCCGAGATGCGGGGAATCGATTACGAACTCGACTCAGCTTCAATCTCCAGTTGGCATGAACCCGAGAGAAGTTTCCTTATCGCCCCGAACGGCGACGGGATCTTTATCGAGACTCGCCGGCGAAGCTGGAGGAAAAAGAAAACCGGCGGCCAAAAGCTAAACGTGGATGCGGAAATGACGCTCCTCGAATTGGCCTCCGGTGTAAGGCCAGTCTGGCGGGGTGAACAGGTGCCACCGAAACCTAAACCGTCATTGCGACGACGCGCTGAAGTCGGCCAACTGGCATAATTGCCAGCACCGACAAGGATCAAAAGGGCTATCGTGAAGACGATCGCCTTTTTTATTTTTTCAAAAATTCCTCCCCCACTTTATAAATATCTCCTGCTCCCACAGTCATTACGACATCTCCCTTTTTAGTCTGTTTTTTCAAATACTTCACGATATTTTCAAACATTTCAGCATAATGCGCTCTACCTCCGTTTTTCACCACTGCCCGCGCAAGCATCTCTGACGTTATCGATGTATCTAAAGCTTCGCGCGCTGCAAAGATCGGAGCGAAAATTACTTCATCCGCATCATTGAAAGATTCGACAAATTCTTTAAAAAAACTTTTTGTTCTGCTGAAAAGATGTGGCTGGAAAATAATCCAAATTTTCTTTTTTGGAAACATCTCGCGAGCACCAGAAAGTGCAGCGCGTACTTTTTGCGGATTATGAGCATAATCATCGTAAACCAAAACACCAGTAGCAGTTTCTCCTTTATATTCAAATCTCCTCCATGTACCCTCAAAATGCTCGAGAGAATTTCTTATATTCGCTTCTGGTACGCCGAGAACTCCCGCTACTGTTGCTGCAGCTTTTGCATTCTGCCGATTGTGTTCTCCTGGCACTTTCAGCTTCCAATTTGAAAGATCAACGTCAGGATAATGAATGACTGTGCATTTCAAAGATTTAATAACTGGTTTCAAATGAGGATTTTCTTTATCACAAATGAGAAATCCATTTGCTCCGATTTTTTCGGCAAGTTTTCGAAATGCGCTCTGGATGTCTTTCAGATTTTTATAATAATCCAAATGGTCGAGATCGAGATTGTTGATCGCGAGAATTCTGGGCTCAAGATTTAAAAATGCCCGCTTGTATTCATCTGCTTCGACAACAAAGAAATCACTCTTCCCCCCGACAAAGTTTGAGCCGGTAGATTTGAGAAGAGAGCCAACGATGACGGTCGGATCAAGTTTTGCGTCCATAAGAATTTTCGCTACCATTGCAGTAGTAGTTGTCTTTCCGTGCGTCCCAGAAATAGCGATCGTATATTTTTCTTTGGAGATGAAGTTGAGAGTTTGCGGATATGAAAGCGTCGGAATTTTTCTCTTCTTTGCATCGACAAGTTCCGGATGGTTTTTAGGAAGCGCATTGGTATAGACAAGCAGA
>JAQTTF010000012.1 GCA_028710915.1 Minisyncoccota bacterium
CGTGGATCTTTCCAATAAGATAAAGCCCGGACCCCTCTCCTCGACTCAACCTGAAAGTCTCGACCAGATTAAAGCTGATATTGCTTTGAAACAAAAAGAATTTCCGCTTGCTCCAGAATTAGTTTCTCCAGATGGGTATATAAATACTGGCGGTCAGCCGATTACTCTCGCATCGCTCCGCGGGAAAGTGGTACTTCTTGATATTTGGACATATAGCTGTATCAACTGCCAGCGCACATTGCCATATGTGGAAGCGTGGTATTCAAAGTATAAAGATCAAGGTTTTGTTGTCATTGGAATTCATACGCCTGAATTTGGTTTTGAAAAGGTTCTGCAAAATGTACAGGATGCAGTAAAGCGTCTCGGCATTACCTATCCAGTCATTCTTGATAGCGAATACAAAACTTGGAATGCTTATGGTAATAATGTTTGGCCGCGCAAGTTTCTCGTCGATATCGACGGTTTTGTCGTCTACGATCACAGTGGAGAAGGGAATTATGACGAGACTGAAAAAGCAATCCAGAAAGCATTGCTTGAACGAAGCAAAAGACTTGGTGGAAATATGCAAACTGGCGCTGTGACTTTAAGTCCGAAAGGAGAAATTCCTGTAGATTTTTCACAAATAGGAAGTCCAGAAACCTATTTTGGCTCTGCCCGAAATGAATTTCTTGCGAACGGAAAAAGGGGCGTATCTGGGGTTCAGAATCTGACTTTACCAGCCAATTTTGACTCAAATGCTCTCTATTTGGGTGGGACATGGGACTTTAAGGACGAATTTGCTGAAAATGCTGGCGGAGGAGAAATCGCGTTTAAATATAAATCCAAAAATGTCTATATGGTCGCTAGTTCTCTTGCCGGATCAGATATGGAGGTTTGGCAGGATGGAAAATTACTAAACACTGTACACATCAAAGAAAATCGGCTTTATACTCTAATTGAGGGGAAGGATTATACTGAACATACTCTGCTCTTAAAGATAAAAAGCCCCGGGATTGATGCTTTCACCTTCACATTCGGGTAAAGAATTATTAGTTGGAACGTCGTAATAAAAGAAATATGGAAAAAACCAATACTATAGAGACAGCAGTAATTGGAGGAGGGTGCTTTTGGTGCACCGAAGCGGTTTTCAAAATGCTTGCCGGAGTAAGTTCTGTTTTACCCGGATATGCTGGAGGAGAAAAACCAAATCCCACGTATGAAGAAGTCTGTGGGGGAAAAACTGGTCATGCAGAAGTGATACAAATTAAATTTGATCCGATGCAAGTAAAGTTCGAAGATTTGCTGACAGTATTTTTTGCTTCGCATGATCCAACAACAAAAAATCGGCAGGGAAATGATGTTGGTCCACAATATCGTTCAATAATTTTGTATACCACTCCGGAACAAAAAACGAAAGCAGAGAATTTTATAAAAGAGTTGAATCATTCAAATCCGAGTGGCTTGCCGATCGTGACAGAAATCAAACCGCTTGAAAAATTCTACGAAGCAGAAAATTATCATCAAAATTATTTTGCCCGAAATCCGGGAAATCCATATTGTGAAATTGTAATCAATCCGAAATTGGAGAAAGTACAACAAAAGTTCGCAGATTTATTAAAGAGAAATAAATTATAAAATAAGAAAAAGGTTCACCCTGTTAAATTTGAATTCTATTTAACAGGGTAAAAGAAAAATTTGCGAAACTTTTAGCAGATAATAAAAAATAATTATGAAAAAAGACGAAAAACCTATGCCAAAAAATGAGGAAGAGTGGAAAGAAAAGCTTTCTGAAGAAGAATACAGGGTATTGCGAGGTAGAGCCACAGAAATGCCGTACACTGGTAAGTTTCTAGCTGAAAAACGAGACGGAATGTACGTATGCAAAGCGTGCGGCAACCCCCTTTTCTCATCTGATGCTAAGTTTGATTCTGGTACTGGCTGGCCAAGCTTCGATGAAGCACTTCCAGGAGCCGTAAAATATATTGAAGACCGTTCGGGTGGAATGATGCGCACAGAAATTGTGTGTGCTAGATGCAGTTCGCACTTGGGGCATGTATTTGATGATGGTCCGACAGCGACTGGCAAGCGATATTGCCTTAATTCCGTTTGTCTTGATTTAGAAGAAAAGAAAAAATAAAAAATTGGGCGAAAAATTTGGCTCACTTGAGCGACTTAAACGGGGCGAAATGTACCAACCCTGTTTTTTGTTTTTTAATATTTTGTGCACCTTGATTTCTATACCCTTGTTTTTTTAAAAGGTGTATAATATTTGTAACTTCAAATTTTATTGATTACTAACTTTTTTAACGCCATGATAAAAGTTCTTCCACTTACAAAAGCAGATCTCGCAAAAATAAAAAGTGTTCGGAAGCGAGATGCGACCACTGTTCCGTTTGAAATTGATCGGATCGGAACCGCAGTTGCGAAAGCAATGTCTGTTACGAAAGAAGGTGGAGAAAAAGAGGCGGAGGCGGTGGCAACTCGTGTGTTTCGAGAGCTTCTCATAGACAAAACTTTGTCAGAAGATCCTAAAACATTCACTCCTTCGGTTGAATTTATACAGGATTTGGTAGAAAAGGTCCTTATTTTGAGCGGTTTTGTAAAGACAGCCAAGGCTTACATCCTTTATCGAGAAGAAAGATCAAAAATCCGAAAGCGAATTGGCGCAATTCCAGAAAAACTCAAAAATCTTATTGCAGACAGCAAGCAATATTTTCGAAATCCGCTCGCAGAATTTATTTATTTCAGAAGTTATGCAAAATGGGTTGATGCAGAGAATCGTCGAGAGACATGGATCGAGACAGTAGATCGCTATATCGGCTTCATGCAAGAAAATTTGGGAAAGAAGTTGAAAGATTCTGAATACAAAGAAATTCGACAGG
Organism: Minisyncoccota bacterium; assembly: GCA_028710915.1. GTDB lineage: Bacteria > Patescibacteriota > Minisyncoccia > Phycocordibacterales > JAQTLZ01 > JAQTLZ01. The sequence goes on from JAQTTF010000012.1 coordinate 2,862, forward strand.
CAATCATTTCTCAAAAAGTTATGCCGTCGATGCGCCTTTTCCAGTTTGCAGGTAAAGCTGCTCGAGCAACAAATGTATCTGCATATAATTGTTCGTTCATTGCTCCGCGGACGTTTCAAGATTTTGGAGAAATTATTTACATCTCAATGTGCGGTACTGGAGTAGGATTTGCAGTTGAGAGTCAGAACATCCAAGCACTTCCACAAATTGAAACTCAAACAGGGAAAAAACTTCCAGTCTATCGAGTTCCAGATAGCAAAGAGGGTTGGGCAGACGCATTTGTATTCGGAATGAAAACTTGGTTTGAAGGAAATGATGTTGAATTTGATTTTTCACAACTTCGCCCCGCAGGTGCTCGACTAAAAACTATGGGTGGAAAGAGCTCAGGTCCAGATCCTTTGCGAAATTTGCTTGCATTCACCCGAGAAAGAGTGATTCGAAAGCAGGGAAGACGCCTTACAAACCTCGATGCGCACGATATTATCTGTAAAATCGGCGAATGCGTGGTTGCTGGAGGAGTCCGCCGAAGCGCCCTTATTTCTCTTTCTGATTTGGATGATGACGCTATGCGAGATGCCAAAAAAGGCCAGTTTTTCCTCACAGAAGGCCAGCGAAGCCTCGCCAACAACTCTGCTGTCTATAATATAAAGCCCTCAAACACCGAGTTTATGGATGAATGGATTGCTCTTATGAAATCCGGTTCAGGAGAAAGAGGTATTTTCAACCGGGGTTCTCTTGCGAAAACTCTGCCAAAACGACGACTCGATGTTCTCAAGGGCTATATTGGAGGTCTTGGAACCAATCCTTGCGGAGAAATTATCCTTCAATCGAAGCAGTTCTGTAATCTTTCAGAAGTTGTTGCTCGTGAAGACGATACAGAGAAAACACTTATCGAGAAAACACGGCTTGCAACTATCCTCGGGACTTACCAGTCAGCACTCACTCATTTTCCGTATCTTTCACATGATTGGAAGAAACATTGCGAAGAAGAAAGGCTTCTCGGAGTTTCTATCACTGGTCAATGGGATTGTCCTGCAGTGCGAGATCCAAAAGTTTTGCAAAAGATGAAAGAGGAAGCAATCAAGGTCAACAAAGAATTTGCAAAGAAGATGGGAGTGAATGCTTCTACTTGTATCACTTGCGTGAAGCCGTCAGGGACAGTATCACAGACTGTGGACTGCGCTTCTGGAATGCATCCGCGACATGCTCCATTCTATATTCGACGAGTGAGAATTGCTTCGACTGACGCACTTTTCAAAATGCTCAAGGATCAGGGAGTGCCATATTATCCGGAAGTCGGACAAACGATGGAAGATGCTACGACATATGTCATGGAATTTCCAATGAAAGCTCCAGGCAAAGCAGTGTTCAAAGATGATATCTCTGCTATTGACCAGCTTGAACACTGGAAGATGGTAAAAGTGCACTATACAGAGCATAATCCTTCAGTGACTGTTTCTGTCGGCGAAGATGAGTGGATCGAAGTCGCAAACTGGGTGTATCAAAATTGGGATATTATCGGCGGACTTTCTTTCCTTCCAAAATCAAATTATGTTTACAAGCTTGCTCCTTATGAGGCGATTGACGAAAAGAAATATAACGAGCTTCTCCAACACTTCAAGTATGTAGACTTTGCAAAGATCGTGACCTACGAAGCAGAAGATGAAACTGAAGTAAAGAACGAGCTGGCTTGTGTGGCGGGGGTTTGCGAAGTTTCCTAGATCTAAAAATTCAAAAGCAAAAACCCGCGAGAGCGCGGTTTTTGTTCACTTACTACAATGCCAGGACTTTATACAGGAAAAGGCGACGCTGGGACGACAAAAATCTTTACAAGCAAAGAGCGCATCTCTAAAGCTTCAGAAGTAATTGAGGCACTCGGCTCACTAGACGAGCTAAATTCATTATTGGGTGTCTGCAAAGTTCTTGCCTACCAGAAGAAACTCAAGCTCGAGGGGGATTTGCTTGGAGATATTGTCTATGCAATACAAAAAGATCTTTTTATCGTTCAGGCGGAGCTTGCCGGCTCGCCGATGACGATTTCGCACAAAAAACTTGAAAGTCTCGAATCTCTTATTGCAAAAGTTGAGAAAATAATTCCTCCTATCAAGACTTTTAAAATTTCTGGCGGTACCGAGCTATCGGCATATTTCGATGTTGCACGCACATCTGTAAGGAGAGCTGAAAGAAAAGTTGTTGGCGCGGGGGAAAAGGGCAACAAAGTGGGAATGGACACTTTGGCATTCTTGAACCGTCTCTCGAGCGTATTTTATGCATTCGCTCGTTTCGTAAACGACTGCGAAAAAATTATAGAACCTTCACCAGATTATAGCTTGTAAATTAAGGAATTTTCTCTCATACTAGATACGCGGTATATAAACCGTCCTCTTTTATACATGAAATACGAGATTAAAGACATAAAACTTGCAGAAAAAGGAAAGAAACGAATTGAGTGGGCGGCGATTGATATGCCAGTACTCAAAACAATCGGAGCAGATTTCAAAAAGAGAAAACCTTTGAAGGGGATTACTATCTCCGCTTGTCTTCATGTGACGGCTGAAACGGCAAACTTAATGATCGCACTTAAAGATGGCGGAGCAAATTTGGCTCTCTGTGCTTCGAACCCGCTTTCCACGCAAGATGATGTTGCGGCATCTTTGGTAAAAGACTATGGCGTTTCCGTTTTTGCAATCAAAGGGGAAAATAGCAAAACTTATTTTTCTCATATCAATGCTGTCCTTGATGCGAAGCCGGATATTACAATGGATGATGGAGCAGATCTCGTATCAGAACTTCACAAAAATCGAGAATCGCAACTTTTGAAAATGATCGGCGGGACAGAAGAGACCACGACCGGCGTTATTCGTCTTAAAGCGCTTTGGAAAGAAGGGAAATTAAAAATGCCCATTCTTGCAGTAAATGATGCCATGACGAAACATTTTTTCGACAATCGCTATGGTACCGGACAATCAACGCTCGATGGAATTATTCGTGCTACCAACAAACTCCTTGCAGGAAGGGTCTTCGTTGTAGCTGGCTACGGTTATTGCGGGAAAGGTCTGTCTATGAGGGCAAAAGGAATGGGTTCTCGCGTTATTATTACCGAAATTGATCCGGTGAAAGCTCTCGAGGCGAATATGGACGGATTCGAGGTTCTTCCGATGAAAGAAGCAGTAAAAATTGCTGACTTTATCTCTACAGTCACAGGAAACATGAATGTGCTCGATATTGAGCATTTCAAAATAATGAAAGATGGCTGTATTATTGCAAACTCCGGGCATTTTGACGTAGAAATAAATCTCAAAGGACTCGCTAAACTTTCAAAAGCAAAAAGAACACTTCGAGATTTTGTAGAAGAGTACGTAATGAAAGATGGGCGAAAAATTTATTGTCTAGGAGAGGGGCGTTTGATAAATCTTGCTAGTGCAGAAGGGCATCCAGCATCTGTTATGGACATGAGTTTCGCCAATCAGGCGCTTGGAGCAGAGTATATGGTAAAGAACGGCAAGAAACTCGCAAAAGAGCACCAGCCTGCTGTTTACACCATTCCGGAAGAGATTGATAAAGAAATCGCCAGACTCAAACTCAAATCTCTCGGAGTTTCGATAGACACGCTTACATCCGAGCAGAAAAAATATTTAGAAAGCTGGGAGGAAGGAACATTATAACTATGGCTTCTAAGAGCAGTAGAATATTAGTATCTGGTTCGCTTGCGATCGATCTTATTTTTGATATTCACGGCAAAATTCAAGACGAAGTTGTAATGCCTTTAAAAAGCCAGCAGAATATGATGTTTGTTGCGAAGCGAAAAATTGAGCGATTTGGAGGAACGGGAGGAAATATCGCTTATGGACTCGGACTTCTTGGCGCAAAACCTATTCTAGTTTCTGCTGCTGGAAAAGATTTTGAATCGGGATTTCGAAGACATCTCATCGCTCATGGTGTTATTCCGCGAGTGTTTATTGATAAGAACGCTTTTACCGCAAACGGCTACATCATGTCTGATGAAAAGGAACAGCAGATGGGTGTTTGGCAGCCAAACGCGTATGACTGCATAGACACTGTTTCTCTTTCAGAACTGATTTCTAAGAAAGAACTCAAATCAGTATCGCACGCAATTTTTTCTGCAGGAACCGGAAAGAGCATGCTTGCGCAAATACAAGAACTTCGAGAAATTCGAGGAAAAGATGTGACGATTATTTTTGATCCTGGACAAGTTCTCTCTGTTTTTTATGATAAAGCGCTTCTCGAAAAGACTTTAAAGCTTTCTGATATTTTTATTGGAAATGAAGTGGAATTCAAGCAAGCAGAAAGTATTTTGAGATATTCACGCCAAGTAATTTTTAAACTCGGAGTATCTATTCTTATAGAAACAAAAGGGGCTAAAGGAAGTACTATCTATCACCAAGATAGAAGTCTTGAGAAAATTTCTGCCATAAGACCAAAAAAAATTGTAGAAACTACAGGTGCGGGAGATGCATATCGTTCAGGTCTTCTTTTCGGCCTTTCGAGAGGGCTGTCGCTTAAAAAATCCTGCATTCTTGGGGCAAAAATGGGAGCAAAAAGCATCGAATATTCTGGCGCACAAGAATACTTGTTACCCCAAAATATATTTTTCTAAGAGTTCTACATTGACGAAGAACTTTCTCTGTGGTATATTCAAAAAAGAGCAGCACCTTGCAAGACTTGGGTCTTGTTTCTTTCGGTGACTTCTCGCTTCGTCTTGATTTTTTGAGGAGATTTCCGTCATGCCATCCACAATACTCTCTGCGGTGACCATCTTTCGACTGCCACCGTGGTTTGATGTCGGTGCAATATCCGTGCTGACATTCCGTACAGACGTCAGCAGGGAATTCTACCAAGAGCTCGCACGACTTAGGGGTCTTAAAGTAGACCCGAGCGTGCGTCGCATGATCCTAGATGTTGTGAAAACCGGCATGATTACGCCGGAGAAACGAGAGTTCGTTTTTGAAGTCACGGAGGGATTAGATGTCTTCACCTTCGAGCACGAGATTCTGCCCGCTGTTAAGACTCTGGTTCAGATTTCCGGCTGACTTGCGCGTGTCATGCCACTAGCTGTAAATCCTTTTTACGCCTAGTGGTTTTTTCTTTATACGCTATAATTTAATACGTTATGGAACATTATGGACTCACAAATGCACAGGCTACCAAACTCCTTTTACAATATGGTAGAAATGAAATCGTCGAACGAAAAAAACTTTCAGGTATTGTATCGTTCTTTCTACTTTTTACAAATCCGCTCATTTTGATACTTCTTGTTGCCTCCGGATTCTCCGCTTTTCTTGGGGATGTCTTAAATGCAAGCATAATCGGAGCACTTATTCTTTTAAGCGTTGTGATGGATTTTCTCAATACCTATCGTTCTGAACGAATCGTTGAGAAATTAAAAGCTCAAGTCTTAGTGACGGCGGCCGTAATCCGCGATGGAAAAGAAAATGAAATCCCCCTTGTCGATATAGTGCCTGGAGATGCTGTGTTTCTTACACCTGGAGACATAGTTCCTGCAGATGGAATTGTTCTTGAGGCGAAGAACTTTTTTACGAATGAATCCTCTCTTACTGGCGAATCTTTTCCTGTTTCAAAAGAAAAGGATGACTCGATTTTTATGGGGACAAGTGTTACGACGGGCGAGGCGACTATTCTCGTCAAGGCCACCGGAAAATCCACTCGGTTCAGCAAGATTGCTGAAGCTCTGACAAAACGAGAGATGCCTACAGAATTTGATCGAACAATACGGAATTTTAGTTATCTTGTTATGAAGCTTACGGTTGGCTTGGTGATTGCCATTTTTTTTATAAATGTTCTAACAAAAAGTGACATTCTTGAATCTCTTATGTTTGCTCTCGCTTTGGCGGTAGGACTCACTCCAGAGCTTTTACCTCTTATTATTACTCTCAATCTAAGTAAGGGCGCTCTCAATCTCTCTCGCCGAGGGATTGTGGTAAAAAAACTTTCAGCAGTTCAGAATTTTGGTGGTATGAACATACTTTGTTCTGATAAAACTGGAACGCTCACTGAAGATAAGATAGTTCTCGTAAAGCACATCGACATCCAAGGTAATAATTCCGAACAGGTTTTCCTTTATTCCTACCTCGCGAGTTCTCTTCATAGTTCCATACATAATCCGCTTGATACGGCGATTCAAGCATTTAAGAAACTTGAAATTAAAGAGTATAAAAAAATAGACGAGCTGCCTTTTGATTATAAAAGAAAACGGGATACGGTAGTGGTAAAAGGCAAAGAAGAAGTAGCCGATATCGTAACGAGAGGTTCTCCTGATGAAATATTATCACTGTGCAAATTCTCAAATGACGGCAAAACAAAGCTTACCGCGTCGCTCAAAAAACAAGCATTATCAAAGTATGAATCCTTAAGCCAGGATGGTTTTCGGGTTTTAGGAGTTGCGCTCCGTAAAACTCATATTAAAGCAGAGTATGGAAATTCTGATGAATTTGATATGAGTTTTCTTGGGTTCATCGCTTTTCTTGATCCAGCAAAGACTTCAGTGACGAAAACTCTCCAAAAACTGGAGAAATTTGGAATCGAAATAAAGATATTAACTGGAGATAATGAGCTTGTGAGCGGAAAAATTGCAAATGACATCAAGTTGCCAGTAAGGGGCATTATGGTAGGGCCTCAAATTTTACAAATGTCAGATGAAGAATTAATGTCGAAAGCTGGAAGTACAACAATTTTTGCGAGAGTTTCTCCTGATCAGAAAAGCCGAATCATCGATCTTCTCCAGAAAGCTGGCAATGTTGTCGGATTTATGGGTGATGGTATCAATGATGCTCCTTCACTTAAAGCCGCTGATATCGGTATTTCTGTAAATAATGCTGTAGATATTGCAAAAGAATCTGCTGATCTCATTATGCTCAATAAAAATCTGGACGATCTTATTGAGGGAGTAATGGATGGTAGGAAGACTTTTGTTAATACTATGAAGTATTTAATGATGGAAGTAAGTTCAAACTTCGGGAATATGTTTTCTATGGCGGGCGCATCTGCTCTCTTGCCATTTTTACCGATGCTTCCAATTCAAATTCTTTTTAATAATCTTCTTTATGAAGCGTCTCAATTCAGCGTCTCGCTCGATAATGTAGATGATGAATCGATTAGAAGACCAGTCAAGTTTAATATCGGTTTTTTGAAAAAATTTGTGCTTATATTTGGTCCAGTCAGCTCTATTTTCGATTTTCTCACATTTTTTATGCTTTTTGTGGTTTTTCATTTTACTGGAACTACATTTCAAACTGGCTGGTTTTTGGAATCAATCGCGACCCAGTCACTTGTGATTTTTTTGATTCGAACAAGGAAAATCCCATTTTTAGAAAGCAGACCGAGTGCGACACTTCTTCTTTCTATGACACTAACGGTAGTTATCGGCTGGGGAATTGTCTATACGCCGATCGCGCCTCTTCTTAAATTAAATCCGCTTCCTCCCTTTTCTCTCCTTATTATTGTTGTAATTGTTGCTATGTATCTCTTCCTCGTAGAGACGGTGAAGCGGCAATTTTATAGGCTAGTGAAAGTTGCGATGGTCTAATTTTATATAGATGTAATTTTCGTGTTACAATACCGTCATTATTTGCATGCACGAAATGATTGAAGTAAAAAATCTTGTAAAAAAATTTGGAGATTTCACTGCTGTGAAGAATGTAAGTTTTGATGTGAAGAAAGGCGAAATTTTTGCATTTCTTGGGCCCAATGGCGCGGGAAAATCTACGACGATAAAAATGCTTACAACGCTTCTTCATCCGACTTCCGGCACAATTCGAGTGAATGGCAATGACCCTGTGGCTCACGCGAACGAAGTTCGCCACTCATTCGGCATTGTTTTCCAAGATCCAAGTCTCGATGATGAGCTTACTGCGTGGGAGAATATGGAATTTCACGGAGTGCTTTATGGCGTATCAAAAAAACTTCGACGAGAAAGGATTGACGAGCTCCTAGACTTTGTAGACCTGACAGATCGCAAAAATAGCCTTGTAAAACAATTTTCCGGGGGAATGAAACGCCGACTTGAGATCGCAAGAGGCCTTATTCATCATCCCAAAATTATTTTTCTTGATGAACCCACGCTTGGTCTCGATCCCCAGACTCGAAATCATATGTGGAGTTATTTGCAAGAACTCAATAAATCTGAAGGTGTGACCATTTTTTTCACTACGCATTACATGGAAGAGGCTGCCAAGATAGCGCAGAGAATCGCCATCATCGATCATGGCGCTATTGTCGCTTCAGGAACCGCAGAAAGTTTGACTGCGCAAACAAATACAAAATCTCTCGAAGAAGCATTTCTTTCTCTTACTGGTAAAGAGATCCGTGATGAGGAAAGCAGTTCAGCGGACGGAATGCGGCAAATGCGCCAAGCATGGAGAGGCGCCCCTAAACGATAAAATATATGTTATCAACCATTTACATTCTTTGGCTTCGACAAATTAAACGATATTTGCGTTCGCGTTCGCGCATTATCGGCTCTCTTGGCCAGCCGCTTCTCTTCCTTCTGGCGCTTGGATATGGTCTCGGTCCAGTTTTTCAGAAAGCGGGGCAGGGGAATTACATTAACTTTCTTGTTCCCGGCATCGTTGGTATGGGGATTATTTTCACTGCGATTTTTTCAGGAATCGAAGTTATTTGGGACAGGCAATTTGGATTTCTCAAAGAAACACTTGTTGCGCCTGTTTCTCGTTATAACATCATGATTGGACGAACACTTGGCGGCGCAACTGTTGCAGTAATGCAGGGTGTCGTTGTCTTTCTCATCTCGCTTTTTACGGGATTCAGGCCTGTATCTTGGATTCTCACGATCCCAGTTCTTCTCATAATGTTTCTGGTGGCAATTCTTTTCACTGCGCTCGGCACTGCTATTGCTTCTCGCCTTGAGGATATGCAGGGCTTTCAGCTTATTATGAACTTTCTGGTTATGCCGCTTTTCTTTCTCTCTGGTGCTCTTTTTCCGCTAGCTGAATCTTCGGGAAATTTACTTGGTATGATCGCGCGTTTTGATCCGCTTGCGTATGGAATTGATGCGATGCGGGGGCTTCTCGTTGGCGGCTATCATTTTGGATTGGGAACAGACATTTTTACGCTCTCAATTATTACTGCTGTCATTCTTGTCATCGGAGGTTATCTTTTTTCTAAAATAGAAATATGAGTTTTGTATTGACGAAAAATTATAGTTGAGTACTCTTAAGTAAGATTCCTTTCATCGGATTTCTCGGGGGAAAGCTCATGAAGAGCAGCGGCTTTTGTGTCGATGACCTTCTCGGCAAAAAGATTCCTGAAGGTAGTGATTTCAGGGTCTGGGGAGGACGTCTCAAGGGTTACAGTCTTGGTTCTTTTCTTGGCGACCGAAATTTTCGTCGCCAGGTGCTCGTCTTTGCTCATAGTGTGAATCCTCAATACGACCTTGCTTCGCGAGTCTTTATCGAGCGGGCTTCAGAGCTTGCTTCCGTAAAGACAAGCGTTGCTATGGTTTCAACGAGGATCAGGCATCCCCTTAAAAATGGGTCGGACGGCGAAGATTTTATCTTTCCCGTTTTCGATGATCCAGGAAGGGTGCTTGGCGGCGTTCTTGGAATTCCTTCGTCTCCCTCGGGGAACTGGGATTTGTATGAGCCTGTATGGCTCGTGCTTCATAACGGCGTCATCGAAAAAGTTTTCGGCCCGGTCGATGTTCCGGGGAAATGGTTTGACCGGCTTATGGAGCACATCCGGAGCATAGGCGCTCCTGCACTTAAATAGTTTTCTGTCTCGTACGTGGCGTCTTTGGCGCCACTTTTGTTTTGGGAGGATCTAAAATCTATGCTATAAATATAGCTTATGGACAAATCATCTGAGACGTTAAAAGGAAGCCTCCTTGTTGTTTGTGCGGCTCTCCTCTGGGCATTCGATGGAATTATTCGCAGAAGTCTTTTCACCCTTCCTCCAATCACGATTATTTTTTATGAGCACCTTTTCGGAGCGATTATCATCTTGCCATTTGTATGGAAAAGTCTTGCTACGGAAAGGCTCGTAATTAAAGATTGGCTTCTCATTATTCTTATTTCACTTTTAAGCGGTCTTTTTGGCACTCTCTGGTTTACTACTGCGCTTTTAAAATCAGGATTCATCTCGTTCGGTGTTGTCTTTTTACTGCAAAAACTTCAGCCGATTTTTGCAATTTCCTCTGCGCGGATTTTTCTCAAAGAGAAACTCACAAAGAAATACATTATCTGGGCGGTTCTTGCTCTGGCTTCAGCTTATTTCGTCACCTTTCCAAGTGGTAAAGTGAATTTTGTCGCAGGAAGCGGGACAGTCATTGCTGCGCTCTATGCACTCGGCGCAGCGTTTGCATGGGGTTCATCCACTACTTTTTCGAAAATGGCGCTTCTTAAAAAACCTCATACGTATATCACAGCAGTCCGTTTTTTTATTACGACCGTCTTGGCATTTTGTTTTATGATCGCCATTCACCAAGCACCCTCGCTTTACAGTCCAAGCCTTTCACAATTTGCCCGCTTTGCTCTTATTGCTGTTTCTACAGGAATGGTTGCGCTTCTTATTTACTACAAGGGTCTGCAAAAGATCCCTGTTCAAGTTTCTACTATTTTGGAATTAACTTTTCCATTTGTGGCGATCCTAATCGATGCCGTTTTGTATCACTCATTTCTTTCGGCGAGCCAGTGGATCGCGGCAATTGTGCTTATAGCCAGTATGTATAAAATATCTTCTATCCGAAATGAGACTTCTGTTTAATACGACAAGTAAAAAGGGGAAAGGAAGGGGAAAGCTTCTCGGTTTTCCGACAGTAAACCTTGTCATTCCTGAGAGACTTTCTACGTCTATTCAGGATGGCATCTATGCTGCGTATGCTAAAGTTAAAGGCGAAAAATACAAAGCGGCTCTTTATTATGGAACAACTCCGACATTCGAGGATGCCGACCACACGCTTGAGCTCTACCTTATTGATGCTGAAAATCCTCTTATTTTCGAGAATGAAGCCGTTGAATTTGAAGTGGTTAAATTTATTCGTGGAGTTCAAAAATTTGATTCTCCAGAACTGCTTGTACGCCAAATGCGGAAGGATGTGATGGAAATAAAAATAGCACTAGAATAAACATATGAAGAAAAAAACACAAAATAAATCAGTTCGGTTGCCAAGCGATGTTATACCAGAAAAATATACGCTTAGCCTAAAGCCAGATCTCGAAGCATTTACTTTTGAGGGAAAAGAGACGATTATACTTACACTCAAGAGATCTACAAAAACAATCACGCTCCATTCCAAAAATCTTTCTATAGAATCGGCGGAGGTAGAATTTAAAAAAGAAAAACTTTTCGCCCTTAAGATTTCGTATGATGAAAAAGCCGAAACGGCAACATTCCGTTTCAAAAAAGATCTTCCAAAAGGTTCTCTTATGCTCCATTTGGTTTTCCGAGGCGTTTTAAATGACTTAATGCGAGGTTTTTACAAGAGTAGCTACTTGCATGAGGGCAAGGTTAAGCACCTCGCTACGACCCAATTTGAATCAACTGATGCCCGTCAAGCCTTTCCTTGTTTTGACGAGCCGGCTATGAAAGCTGTTTTTGATATTTCACTCATCGTACCTCCGAATTTAACCGCTATTTCAAACACGATGCCCTCCAATATTCGAGAACACGAAGGTGGATACAAGGTTGTAACCTTTGAATCGACGCCAAAGATGTCGACATATCTCGCGGCGTTCATTGTCGGGGATTTTGAATGTATAGAAGGAAAAACGAAACGGGGGACACTTGTGCGGATATTTACAACTCCAGGCAAGATCCATCAGGCAAAATTTGCTCTTGAGGTTACAAAAAAATCTCTTTCATTCTTTGAGAAATACTTTGAAATTTATTATCCGCTTCCCGCGCTTGATCTTATCGCCATACCGGATTTTCAGACTGCTGCAATGGAGAATTGGGGAGCAATTACATTCCGTGAGTCTGCGCTTCTTTTTGATGAAGATCATTCTTCTCTTGCTAATAAACAAACGGTAGCAATTGTCATTGCACACGAAATCGCTCATCAATGGTTTGGAAATCTTGTAACAATGGAATGGTGGACGCACCTCTGGCTCAATGAAGGATTTGCATCCTATATTGAATATCTGGCTGTTGATTCGATGTTCCCGCAGTGGGACATGTGGACTCAATTTCTTTCTCATGACCATGGAGTGGCGCTCGGGCTGGATGCTCTTCAAAATACGCATCCAATTGAGGTGGAAATTCGGCATCCTGAAGAAATTAGCGAAACATTCGATAGCGTCAGTTACTCAAAAGGGGCAAGTATTATTCGTATGCTTGCGGAATATCTTGGATACGAGGATTTTCGAAAAGGCTTGTCGTATTATCTAAAAAAGCATAGTTACACAAACGCTTCCACGGAGCACTTATGGCAAGCCTTTCAAAAGATATCGGGAAAGCCTGTAGAAAAGATTATGAAAAACTGGACAGCACGCCCTGGTTATCCGCTTCTCTCTGTTCGAGAATGGAAAGATGGATATGAATTAACGCAGTCTCGATTCTTTGCAAGTCCGATTTCAGAAAAAAAGGCCAAAGATAAGACAGTGTGGAATATTCCGCTTCTTTCAAAAGCAAACAATGGATCGAAGATTGAAAAAACCCTTTCAGATAAAAAATCCTTCACGCTTCCAAAGAAAAAGGGCGCTTTGTGGACGAAGATAAATTTCGGAGAAGCAGGATTTTTCCGTACAGCATATCCTAAAGAAATGCTCAAGGCCTTTGAGACTCCGATAAAAAATAAGGAATTTGGGCCGATAGACAGATTGGGGATTATTCGGGATGCGTATGCCCTTCTTGAAGCAGATAAAATAGATGCGGGAAATGTCCTCTTGCTCACTCAAAGCTTCAGGAAGGAAGATGACTATACCGTTTGGAGTGAAATTACTTCAGGTCTTTCTTCCGTAATAGGGGTGCTGCCTATGGGGAGACTTCGAGAACTCTGCAGAAGATATGCGCGCGATATCTTTGTGTATATTGGGAAAAGAATCGGCTGGGGTAAAAGAGGGGGAGAGAAACATACGGATACTCTTTTGCGCTCCCTTGTTCTTTCAAACCTCGGTCTTTATGGAGACAAGCTGACTATTGAGCATGCCCAAAAGCTCTTTCAGGCATTCATTGAAAGAGGCGCGGTCATCAACGCAGATATAAGAGGCGCCGTCTACAGCCTTGTTGCCCGATATGGAGGAAAAAAGGAACACAAAATTTTTATAGAGATGTATAAAAAAGAAAAGCTTCAGGAAGAGGAAAATAGATTCGCACGGGCTTTGTCGAATTTCAGTGACCCCAAGCTTATCGAGGAAACTCTTGATTTTGCCTTCTCACCGAGTGTTCGCGCGCAAGATTCTTATAGATTCCTTGTAATGTCTGCTAGAAATCCTTATGGTTCAGATACCGTTTGGAAATTCTTGAAAACGAATTGGAGTAAAATCCTTTTGCAATACAAAGGAAGCGCTTTCCTCTTTCCTAGCGTTGTCGAAACCACTTCCGTTTTCGCTAGCCGAGAAAAAGCGGAAGATGTGAAGAATTTTTTTAAGAGCCATCCTGCGCCAGGAGCAGAGAGATCAGTCCTTCAAGCGTTGGAACAAATTCATTCAAATATTCTTTTCAGAGAGAAGCTTTTAAGAACGTTGCCTGTATTTCTTAAAAAACAAAAATAATTTGCTATGAAACTTCTCTGGAGTTACGTAAAAAAACAAAAATGGCTTCTCGTGGGGACTTTGGTTCTTGCGACAATAAACCAGGGGTTTTCGCTTCTCGATCCGCAAATATTCCGACTTATTGTCGATAACTATGCGACAAAAGCTTCGAACTATACGCATTCAGGATTTCTTCAGGGCGTATTTCTCCTTCTTCTTGCTTCGATTGGTGTAGCACTCGTATCTCGCATTGCGAAAAATTTCCAAGACTACTATTCAAATGTAATTACTCAAAGGGTTGGTACAGAGATGTATAGCGAGTCCGTTGCCCACGCTTTTGCTCTTCCATACGCCGTCTTTGAAGATGAGCGAAGCGGAGAGATGCTTCAAAAGCTTCAGAAAGCGCGTCTCGATGCTCAAACGCTGATTATGAGTGCCATCGGAAGTATTTTTGTCTCACTTGTTGGAATTCTTTTTGTCATTGTGTATGCGCTTCACGTTCATTGGTCAGTAGGCCTCATCTACATTCTTATCATTCCTGTGCTCGGTACAGTAACCTTTACGATTTCGAGAAAAATCAAGCTAGCTCAACGAAATATCGTGCTTGAAACGGCAAATCTTGCCGGCTCGACCACAGAAACCATTCGTAATGTGGAGATGGTGAAAAGTCTCGGACTTGAGGAACAGGAAATTACGCGTCTCAATATTGTAAACCAGAAAATTCTTTCGCTTGAACTTAAAAAAATAAAACTTATCCGAACGCTTTCTTTCATTCAGGGCACCTGCATCAATGCCCTTCGTTCATCGCTCATGCTTCTTATGCTCTGGCTCATTTGGAACTCGGCAATTACAGTGGGAGAATTTTTTAGTCTCTTTATCTATTCATTTTTTATTTTCAATCCGCTTGGAGAACTCGCAAATATTTTCGCCCAATTTCAAGAGGCAAGTGCCAGCCTCGGGACGGTAGCAGAGCTTTTGGCAAGGCAGACAGCACCAATCCCCGTTTCTCCAATTCAGCTCAAATCTCTTGACTCGCTCGAATTCAAAAATGTTGATTTTACCTATGCTGGAGGGAGGGATTCTGCCATTTCTAATATTAGTTTAAAAATAAAGACCGGAGAGACGATAGCGTTTGTCGGTCCTTCCGGCTCTGGAAAAAGTACGCTTGTGAAGCTTGTGCTCGGACTTTATCAGCCGGAAAAGGGCACGCTTTCTTTCAATAGCGTAGACGCTTCCAAAATCGATTTTGAGGAATTTAGGAGCCGCGTTGGGCTCGTTGCTCAAGAAACTCAGCTTTTTTCCGGCACAATCAGAGAAAATCTTCTTTTT
>JAQTTF010000057.1 GCA_028710915.1 Minisyncoccota bacterium
TTTGCGTTCGTCACGAGCGTTACTGCAAGGCCGAACACATCTTTGATTTCTTCATCCGGAGTTTCTGGGAAAATGGTGTGTTCCTTGATTCCAATCGTGTAATTTCCCATGGCGTCAATTGATTTTCGATTGAGTCCTCGAAAGTCTCGAGTTCGAGGAAGGGCAACATTCAAAAGCTTATCGAGAAATCCGTACATTCGTGTTCCCCGAATCGTTACCTGATATCCAACTGGATCATTCTGTCGAACTTTGAAAGACGCGATTGATTTCTTTGCACCTTTAACAGATGCTTTCTGACCGGTGATCTTCTTCAATCGGTCGGCAACAAGTTCAAGTTTCTTCTTGTCTTTAAGAGAACCAACACCGGCAGAAACAACAACCTTCACCATCTTTGGCGCCTGCATTGCGTTCTTGTAGTGCATCTTTGTCTTCAAATGCTCAAATGCCTTATTCTGTTTTGTTTTGACTGAATCCATATGTGTAAGTTTTAAGGTTATAAGGTTGAAAGTTATAAAGTTAGGCTGGCTCTGATTTGTATTAATTGATTTGTGTTTACTTTACAACTTTATAACTTTTTACTTTATAACTTCTATACCTCCTGTCCGCTTTTTCGCGCGATTCGTACCTTTTTCTCGCCAACCATTTTGCTTCCGATTCGTGTTCCCTTTCCGCTCTTCTTATCAACAACCATTACGTTTGAAGCATGCATAGGGAAACTTTTTTCGATTGTCTGACCTTTCTGTCCTTCCTTTCGTGCTCGTTCGTGTTTCTTGTGCTTGTTGATTCCTTCAACAATGAGAGTCGAAAGTTTTGGGAATGCTCGAACAACAGTACCGGTCTTTCCCTTGTCCTTTCCTGTCATAACTATTACATTGTCTCCTTTTTTGATATTCATATATTTTCTTGATGAGCAGAGCGAGTCTTAGAAAATAATGACCCCGCCCTTTCTTCTCGTGTGTTTATTTATTTTTGGTACTTACTTTTAACATATAAAGATTGATGTTGCAATGAAAAGTTTTTGAAAGGGCGGGGTTCGTTAAAAATATAGTCGCTAAGCTCCTTATTTTTAAACGATCTCGGGCGCAAGAGATGCAATAGTCTGGAAACCTTTTTCAGAAATTTCTCGAGGGATCGGGCCGAAGACACGTCCTGCGATAGGTTCCATCTTTCCCTTTTCGATAATAACTACTGCGTTCTCATCAAATCGAATGTAAGAACCGTCCTTTCGTCGAAATGGCTGTACTTGTCGCACCACTACCGCCTGAAGCACATCTTTCTTCTTTACACCTTTTCGAGGCTCTGCAGTCTGAACAGAAAGCACAACGATGTCTCCGATGCGGGCATATCGCTTTTTGCTACTACCGAGTACTTTGAAAATGCGGCCGATTTTTCCTCCGCAGTTATCCGTTATTTTGACGATGGATCGTGGTTGAATCATAAGGGTAGCTTTTAGCTTTTAGCTTGTAGCTTATTAGCTTCTACAACAATAAAGGATTTATCTTTCGAAAGCGGACGACACTCTTGGATAGTTACTGTTTGCCCAATCTCGTACTGGCCTTCTGCATGCGCCTTGTATCGCTTTATCTTCTTCAAGAATTTCTGATACTTTGGGTGCTTTACATATCGCATCACTTCAACGACAACTGTCTTTGTCATCTTGTTTGATGCCACTTTGCCAGTAAAAAGTTTACCTTCTGCTTTCATATCTTTTTTAGTTTCTTGTTCAGCCATGATAATTATTTAGTCTTGATTGTGTTGAGTTGAGTCAAAATTCGTGCGATATCTTTTCTGAGCACTCTTCCCTCTCGAACGTTCTTTGTCTTGCTTCCTGAAACTCCAAATCGGAATTTCTGAAGACCCGCTCGCTTTTCGGTGAGCATTCGGTGGAGTTCCTTTTCGTTTGTATCTTTGATTTCGGCCATAAAATTATCGTTTGAGAATTACAGTTTTCAAAGGAAGCTTTGTGCCTGCCTTTCGGAGCGCCTCTCGCGCAACCGCTTCTTCAACTCCGTCAATTTCAAAAATGATTCTCCCAGGGTAGACCTGCACGCAGTATCCCTGTGGGTCTCCTTTACCGCCTCCCATACCTACTTCTGCAGCTTTGGCAGTATAGGGCATATCTGGGAAAACGCGAATCCAGATCTTTCCAGTCTTACCGACAAGTCGTGACATCACCTTTCGAGCGGCTTCAAGCTGATTTGATCGAACTCGCATCGCGCTCAAAGATTTGATTCCGTATGAACCGAAAGCGATAGTAGTACCTCGTGTCTCCACGCGATCCTTTTTCATATTTCGGCGCATTGTCTGCCACTTTCGATGTTTTACTTTTTTAGGGAGAAGCATGGTAGTTAAAATTATTTCGCAGCTGGCTTTTTATCAGCAAAAATATCTCCTTTGTATATCCAAACCTTGATTCCGATATCTCCGTACGACATGTGTGCCTTCTCTCGTGCAAAATCAATATCAGCGCGGAATGTCTGAAGCGGAATTCGTCCTTTCTTGATCTTTTCTCGTCGTGCCATATCAGCTCCGCCAAGTCGTCCGTAGAGTCCGATCTTAACCCCGAGCACATCTCGGTTTGCCATAACCTTTTCCACCATTTGCTTTGCAACACGTCGGAAAGGCATTCTTTTTTCAAGACTTTCAGCAACCATTTGTCCTACGATAGCAGCATTTGATTCTGGAGAACGAATTTCAACAACATCAATCTTTAATTCTTCTTTTGTCTTCACTCCCCATCGAGCAAATTGCTTCAAAATATCCTGTCGGAGCTTTACTTGTCCTTCACCATTTCGCCCAATGAGCATTCCGGGTCGAGAAGTTTTGATGATAACTCGAAGTGTCTTCTGATTTCGTTCAATATCAATTCCACTCACAAACATTCCTCGGAATTTCTTTGCAAGATATTCTCGAAGAAGCACATCTACCTTGAGAGAAGTTCGATATCCTTTCCCAGTTCCAAACCATCGACTCTTCCAGTCTCTGATGATGCCTAGTCTATGTGAATATGGATGGACAATGTGTGTCATGGGAAAAAATTATTTTTTAGGAGTTGCTTTTTCTTTCTTAATTTTTGCTGTTACTTTTGCAATATCCGCACCTCGTTCTCCAAGTACAAGCAATACATGGCTATTTCGTTTCAAAATTTGAAAAGCAGAACCACGAGCTCGTGGCATTGATCGTTTCAAAACTCGCGCTCCATCTACTCGGACTTCTTTGATCATAAGGTCTTCAGCCTTGAGTCCGTTTACATTCTTTGCATTAGCTACAGCGGAAGCGAGAAGCTTTGAGAAAACTCCACTCGCTTTCTTCGGCATGAATGAAAGCTGTCCTTGTGCTTCGACAACACTCTTGCCTTTAATAAGATCCGCAACAAGGCGAACTTTTCGAGGTGATTGTCTGTAATCTGATAGATAAGCTTTCATAGTATCAAAAATTATTTCTTGGTTTCGGCTGCGCCCTTAGCTGCAGATGCTGCTGCCTGTTCTGCTTCCTTCTTCTTCATTTCAAGTTCCTTCTGCATCTTACCTCCGTGTTTGATGAACTTGCGTGTGTGTGAAAATTCTCCGAGTCGGTGACCTACCATTTCTTCAGCAATGAGAACTTCGAGATGCTCTCGGCCGTTGTGTACACCAAATTTGAAACCTACCATCTCGGGAGAGATCTGACTTCGTCGTGACCACGTCTTAATAACCCCAGTTGTCTGTGGAGTTTTCCCTTCGATCTTTTTCAAGAGTTTCGGGTCAATATATGGTCCTTTTTTGAGCGATCGTGTCATTTTTGTGGCATTTCTTTCCCATGCAGAAAAGAAAAAACGTTCCGGAGAACTTCGCAAGATACTATCAAAATAGCCCTTGAGTGTCAATGAAAAGCGCGGGTTCGCAAGAACCCGCGCTCACTACCCTGCACTATTGCACCTTCGGAGGTGGAAGAGCCTGAATTTGGCGTATTAATGCGGTCGACGAGAATTCCCTGTAGGAATCCGCAAACCGAATTTTTCCGCCATATCCAAGAATCAGTTCCTTTTCCTCCTGATTCATCGTGGAAAGCGTACGGTCGCTGCCTTTGACGAATACTCCCGGCCTTAACGCACTGATGACCTTCGTCACACGAGGTTCGTGGAAAATTATGACATAATCAACAAACTCAATGGCTGCGATGAAAGCTGCGCGTGCCGTTTCTGGCATTACTGGCCGATA
>JAQTTF010000013.1 GCA_028710915.1 Minisyncoccota bacterium
CCTCAAATCGTGTTTGATAAATATGGAGTTGATGCCCTCCGCTACTATCTCCTTTCTTCGCCTCTTATGAAATCGGAAGATTTGAATTTTTCCGAAAAAGATGTTGACGGAGTGTATAAAAAGCTCATCCAGAGGCTTTCTAATGTGCTTTCTTTTTACGAACTCTATGCGGGAGGCGAGATAAAAGAAGTGAAAAGCAAATCTTTTCTCGATCGATGGATTCTTTCACGCCTTGCAGAACTTCGAGAGCAAGTGACAAAAGGAATGGAAGTCTACGAGATTGACCAAGCGCTTCGTCCTTTTGATTTGTTCATTGATGATCTTTCCACATGGTATCTCCGTCGTTCACGCGAGCGCCTTAAAGGAGAAAATAGTGAAGATAAGAACTCCGCACTTTCTACGATCCGCACGCTTCTTTTGGAATTATCGAAACTCATGGCGCCGTTCACGCCTTTTATTGCGGAATCGATCTATCAAAAGACCAAAGGTCCGAAAGGGAAAGAAAGCGTGCATCTTGAGATGTGGCCGGATGTAATAGAGGCTCACAAAAATGTGCTGGGAGATATGACAGAAGTCCGACGAATCGTAACGCTCGCGCTTGAAGCGCGCTCTTCGGCGGGTATCAAGGTTCGCCAGCCGCTTGCTTCTCTTATTGCAAAAGCTGTGCGGGATCTTTCAGATGAAGCCCTTTCGGTCATTGCTGATGAGGTGAATGTAAAAAAAGTGTCTCTCGATTCAAAAATTTCGGACGAGGTAGTACTCGATACCAATATTACGCCGGAGTTAAAAGAAGAAGGGGAGTATCGAGAATTAGTGCGCGCCATTCAAGATTTCAGAAAAGAAAGCAAGCTTCAGGCGACAGAAAGAATTTCATTTTCGATTACAGCTTCTCAGGAAACTTTATCTATTGTAAAGAAATTTGAAGCTGAAATAAAAAAAGCCTGCAATCTTTCTTCACTTTCGATGAAAGAAGGAATCCTTGGTTTCGAAATTCTTTAATTTTTGAAGATATGCATCATGTCTACAATACTGAAGGGTTTGTGATTGGAGGAACAAATGTCGGCGAGGCAAACAAGCTTCTCAAAATTTTCACGAAAGATTTCGGGATGATCACCGGTTCAGCGCAGGGGATACGCCATTTGAAGTCGAAGCTCCGCTACAGCCTTCAGGATTTTTCATACAGCTCAGTTTCACTCGTTAAGGGCAAAGATATCTGGCGAGTAGTAAATGCGGAGAAAAAAGATAATATGCTCACATCTTTTCGCAGCGAGAAAAAGAAATTTGAAATCTTTGCGCGAGCACTTTCGCTTCTGAAGCGTTTCCTTCACGGCGAAGAAAAAAATGAATCGATTTTTTCTATTTTTTCTTCCGGATGTCTTTTTCTCGAACAAATTCCGTCTCACTCTTCTGAAGACTTGCGTAATTTTGAATACGCTCTGGTCCTCCGGATTTTGCACCATTTAGGATATCTCAAAAAACTCGAAGAACTCGCGCCTTTTTCTGAAACCAGCGCTTGGGACGAGAAGATTCTCTTGGGCATCTCCAAGCACAAGAGACTCGTGCTCCAAGAAATCAATCGGTCTCTTCAGGAAAGCCAGCTCTAAATATGCTATAATTGCTCCAATCGTTTTCAGTTATATATGGATTCAGAACAAGAAAAGAAAAGCAGAATAGAGACGCTTGAAAAGAAATTATACACTCGCGATGCAAAGCAGTGGGTTCCTCGTCGCAAAGTTCTTCCTCATGAGTCTGTCGAAACGCCGAAAGCTTGGAATGATTCGATAGAGGTACAGCCGACGTCTGACTTTGAACAAGAATCAGATGTACCGAAGCATCGGATTCCTATATTTAAGAAAATATTTTTAGCATCCCTCTTTTTCTTTATTATCGCATTTTTGTTTGGAGCATATATGTATTTCTGGGGAGGGAATACCGTTTCTGCCGATAATATTTCAATTTCTGTACTCGGTCCTGTTTCAGTCGGCGGGGGAGAGCCGCTTCCGCTTGATGTTACCATTCAAAATAGAAATAAATCACCTCTTCAGGCTACGAGTCTCGTCATCGAATATCCGGATGGCACCAAATCCTCGAAAGATTTGAGCATTGATATGCCTCGAGAACGGGATGATATCGGAAATCTCGCATCGGGAGATATTTCTCATTTTAGAATTACTCCGGTTCTCTTTGGAGAAGAGGGCTCCACAAAAGCTATTAAATTCAGCCTCGAATATCGCATTCAGGACTCGAATGGAATTTTCAATAAAGACTTTACTTACAATGTGGGCATCACTTCTACGCCGGTCACTCTTACTATAGATTCTCTCAAGGAAATCAATTCTGGACAGGATATAGAAATCACTCTGACTCTTGTTTCAAACTCGCCAGATGTCATCAGCAATCTACTTCTCGGCGCCAGTTATCCATTCGGGTGGAGTTTTGAGAATGCAGATCCAAAGCCTGTATATCAAAATAATCTTTGGAGCCTTGGGGATGTGGAGGCGGGCGGAAAGCGGGTCATAAAAATAAGAGGAAAGCTCGAGGGACAAGACGGCGAAGAGAGAATATTTAAATTTAATGCAGGGCTTCCAAATGCAAAAAATATGAAAGCGATTGACGTGGCTTTCATCTCTGCGTCCGATTCGATAACCATTCAAAAGCCTTTTATCGGTCTTGATCTTTCTCTTGATGGCAATACTTCAAAAGATGCTGTCATGAAAAGCGGGAAAACTGTACGGGCAGAAATAGACTGGTCAAATAATCTTGCGTCACAAATTCTCGACGGCTCTGTTATTGTCAAATTGACAGGAGATCTTATAAGTAAATCGAGCGTATTGCCAGAACAAGGTTTTTATAATTCTACTGATAATACTATTAAGTGGGACAAAACGACAAATAATGAGCTTCAGATTATTGATCCGGGAGCAGAGGGTAAGCTGATCTTTCAATTCTCGTCGCTTCCGTTGGTTCAGGGCGGTGTTTCAGTCAAAAATCCTGAGATTCGCATTGAAGTCAGTGCAAAGGGAACTCGCAATTCTGATACGAATGTGCCTGAAGAAGTTGATGCACTTGCTACCCGCGATGTTAAGATTTCGACTGATTTGAATCTGACTTCTCGTGTTGTATACTCAATCGGACCGTTTGAAAATTCGGGTTCGGTTCCTCCTAAAGCTGAACAGAAAACTACCTATACGGTAATTTGGGGCGTGACAAATTCAGCCAATTCAGTATCCGGAGCGAAAGTTTCTGCGGTCTTGCCTCCTTATGTAGATTGGCAAAATCTGGTCAATCCTTCGGAAGAGCAAGTCACTTTTAATCCAGTGAGCCGCGAGGTAACATGGAATCTCGGAAGTGTAAAAGAGAACACGGGCGTTACTGGCTCACCTCGTTCAGTTGCATTCCAGGTTGCACTTACTCCAAGCGTAAGCCAAGTCGGCACGAGTCCTGTTATTATAAATGACGCGACACTTTCAGGAACGGATGACTGGAACGGAGATGATGTGGGATCTGCAAATAGAAGCTTAAATACTGAAATTGTGAGTGATCCGAATTATGTCGACGGGCAACAGACTGTACAGCAATAATAAATAAAATGGCAAAACCAAAACAAGCAAATCAAAAAATGGAAGACATCATCTCGCTTTGCAAACGGCGTGGTTTTGTATTTCAAGGCTCGGAAATTTATGGCGGACTCGCGGGTACTTGGGATTATGGGCCATATGGTGTTGCTCTTAAAAATAATATTAAGAATCTCTGGTGGAAGCGTTTTGTAGATGGAAGGGAAGATATGTACGGGGTTGACGCTGCCATTCTTATGAACAAGGGTGTCTGGGAAGCATCGGGACATGTGAGCGGGTTTTCTGATCCGCTTGTGGAATGTTCAAAATGCAAGCGTCGTTTTCGAGTTGATCAGCTTGATGATCCTAAAGTCTGTCCTGAATGCGAAGGACGTCTCGGCGAAGCGCGCCAATTTAATATGATGTTTCAGACGCATATTGGAGCTATGCAAGACGAGTCATCAATTTCGTATCTGCGTCCGGAAACTGCGGGGGGTATTTTTGTGAACTTTAAAAATATTATTGATTCGTTCCATCCTCGATTGCCTTTCGGCATCGCTCAAATAGGAAAGGCTTTTCGAAATGAGATTGCTCCTCGGGATTTTATCTTTCGCGTTCGAGAAATGGAACAAATGGAGATCGAGTATTTTGTAAAACCTGCTGAATGGGAAAGATTCTTTCAAGAATTTCAAAAACAAATTCACGAATGGACGAAAGAAATCGGGCTTGAAAAGTCTCATGTCCACGAGCTCGAGATAGCAGATGGGGATAGAGCGCATTATTCAAAACGCACGATTGATTTTGAATTTGATTTCCCGTTTGGCAGAAAAGAGCTCTATGGTCTGGCCTATCGGACTGATTTTGATTTGAAAGCCCATTCTGAATCTTCGAAAACAGATCTCTCTTATTATGATGAAGAAACGAAAGAACGCTTTATTCCGCATGTCGTCGAACCATCATTCGGTGTTGAGCGTACTTTTCTCGCAGTTCTCTCTGATGCATATACGGAAGATGAGCTCGGCGGAGAAAAACGCGTCTATCTTAAATTGTCTCCTAACGTTGCGCCCGTGAAAATTGCCGTATTTCCGCTTCTTAAAAATAAGCCAGAACTTGTGGCAAAAGCTCGTGAAGTGTACGCGGTGCTTAAAAAAGAATTCGGTGCGGTGGAATTTGATGACAACGGAAATATCGGCAAGCGATATCGAAGACAGGATGAAATCGGCACTCCGTATTGCGTGACGATTGATTTTGATACGATTGAAAAAAATGCAGGCGTCACTGTCCGCAATCGCGATACAGGAAAGCAGGAGAGGGTTGCTCTGGAAGAAATTAGCGAAAAATTTAAGGGTATTGTATAAAGGAGGCTGGTGATCGTTTCGTCGTTTGCACTTTCCTCGAAAATAGGAGATTTTTCAAATGTCGAATTTAGAGACGGAAGCGGGTTCTTTCTTTGTTGAACGAGGCGGAATTCTGCAGGGGGCAGTTGTGTCAGAAGGACAGACCCCGGGAGTGCTGCGCGAGAAGCTCATTTCTCGCTCTGGAGTTTCGAAGGAACCGAATAAAGGAGTGCTGGCTGTCTTGTCGGACTCCGCTTTCACGCCGACGGTTGGGGTGAATTACAGGCTCGGACTTCTCCTCGGAGAAAAATTTCCGGATGCTTCAAGAGTGAGCGGAGAGATTAGAAAGGTCGGCGGTGACCGCCGTATGCTTCCGCTGCCACTCGAAGCAAGCGCTCTCGGACTTTTGAAAATTTCCATGAAAGAAATGCAAAAGCTTGAACTTTGGTTTGTGATAGCGATGCATGAGCCCGTTCTCGACCCTTACGAGTATTCCCATTTGCTTTCACTGGGAGGCATGGGAATCTGCACAGTTCCCGGTATCAAGACTCTCGGGCACTACAAACAGACGGGGTTTCTCTTTCTCGTGGAGTAGAATATCGCTCCTGCTGAATGTCAATGCCACTCGAAATAATCGAGCGGTATTTTTTTTGCTTCTTTTCATTTTTTTCTGTAAAGTAATGCGTATATGAAATTTTCTAAGAAAATTCTCGAAAATGGAATGCGCGTCATAACCGTTCCTATGAAAGATAACCCGACTGCTACGGTTATGGTGCTTGCGGAAGCTGGCTCAAAATATGAGACCAAAGATATAAACGGCATCTCGCATTTTCTTGAACATATGTGTTTTAAGGGGACTACAAAACGTCCATCTTCCTTTCACATTACTCGCGAGCTCGATCAAATTGGCGCTTCATATAATGCATTCACCAGCCAAGAATTTACAGGCTATTATGCAAAAGCTCGCGCAGAAAATCTTCCTGAAATTCTCGATATTATTTCTGATCTTTATTTGAATCCGATTTTTCCTGAAAAAGAAATCGAAAAGGAAAAGGGCGTCATCATAGAGGAAATCAATATGTATGAAGACACTCCGCAGGATCATGTGCAGGATATGTTTTTAAAATTGCTTTATGGAGATCAGCCTGCGGGATGGAATGTCGCGGGGACAAAAGAAGTAGTTCATCGTTTGAAGCGAGAAGATTTTGTGAAGTACCGTGATGCCCATTATGTCGGAAGTGCAACGACAATTATTGTAGCCGGTCATATTGATGAGAAAGCCGTCATTTCTGGCATAGAAAAATTATTTAAAAATATTCCCAACTCTAGTAAAGGTAAGAAACTGAAAGTACAAGAAAAGCAAAAAGTGCCAGCGGTGTTGCTCAAGGAGAGGGTCGGTGACCAAGCGCACCTTGTTCTTGGCGTTCGTACGTATGATGTCTATGACAAAAAAACTCGCGTTGCCAATTTACTTTCCGGAATTTTGGGCGGGGGAATGAGCTCTCGGCTTTTCCAGAAGCTTCGTGATGATCTCGGTATCTGCTACTACGTGTCGGCAGGGAATGATTCAGCTACGGACTCAGGATCTTTCTCTGTCTCCGCTGGGGTTGATATCAATCGGGCAGAGCAGGCAATCCAAGCGATACTTCTCGAACTCAAGAAAAGCAAAGAAGAACTTGTCTCCGAGGAGGAGCTCAATCGAGTGAAAGAATATTTGATCGGGCATCTTTATCTCGGGCTTGAGTCTTCAAATTCTCTTGCAAACTTTTACGGCTTTCAGGAGGTCCTGAAACGTGAAATTCTTCGTCCGGAAGAAATGGTTAGAGAACTTAAACTTATCACTCCAAAGCAGATTCAAGGAGTTGCGCAGGAAATTTTCCAAGATACTAAGCTTAATCTTGCAATTATCGGCCCATTCTCAGATTCCAAGAAATTTTCTTCGATTCTTAAATTTTAGAAATTTTCTTTGAAAAAGGCATTTGAGAGTGGTATGATACCTTTATGAATAGTGAACCAAATAATACCTTCGTCCACATTTCTACGGGTACGATTATCAAATTCTTTCTGTTTTTGATACTCGTTTTGGCGATTTACTACTTGCGCGATATTGTTCTTATCGTACTTACAGCGATTGTGATTGCGTCTGCTATTGAGCCAGCAACTCGGTATTTCATGCGAAGAAAACTTCCTCGAACGCCTTCCGTGGTGGTCGTGTATCTCTTGGTTATTCTTTCTCTTGCCGCAATCTTCTATTTCCTTCTTCCATCGCTTCTCCAGGAAACTACCAGCTTTTTGGAGAAAATAAATTCCATTGATGTATTCGGGTCTCTGAAACAGCAAGGTCTTATTTCTCCCGACGTATCGCTTCAAGATCTTTCTTCCCAGCTCAATTTCCAGGGAATTATCGGTTCTCTTCGCGATACGATAAATCAATTTTCAAGCGGATTTTTCAGCACAGCTAGCATTATCTTCGGTGGAGCGCTTTCATTCATTCTTATTTTCGTTCTCTCGTTCTATTTTGCGGTGCAGGAAGACGGGGTAGAAGATTTTCTCCAGGTCGCGGCACCGATTCGATACAAAAGTTATATTACCGATCTTTGGAAACGTTCACAGAAAAAAATTGGTCTCTGGCTTCAGGGGCAGCTTCTTCTCGGCGTACTCGTGGGAGTTTTAGATTTTCTGGGGCTTACAATTTTTGGCATCAAGCACGCACTTCTTCTCGCGGTCTTAGCGGCGATCTTTGAGATTATTCCGCTTTTCGGGCCAATTCTTTCAGCTATTCCAGGTGTCGCTATCGCTTTTGTGACTGGAGGAACATCGCTTGGTCTTTTGGTTCTTGGTCTCTATGTTATCGTTCAGCAGTTTGAAAATCATCTTATCTATCCGCTTGTTGTAAATAAAGTTGTGGGTGTTTCGCCAATTCTTGTCATTGTATCGCTTCTTGTCGGATGGAGGCTCGCCGGATTTCTTGGGGTGCTTCTCTCGGTTCCAGTTGCGGCAACCTTTATGGAATATTATTCTGACGTAAGAAAGGACAAGTTCGGTCATTTGAACAAGGCTTAATCTCATGGCTTCAAAAGAACACTTCTATATCACTACGACTCTTCCGTATGTGAATTCAGATCCGCATATCGGTTTTGCCGCGGAAATTGTTCATGCGGATATTTTGGCGCGGTATGCTCGCCTCATGGGTCATGAAGTATTTTTCAATACTGGCACTGACGAACACGGGCTCAAGGTGTATACCAAAGCAAAAGAAGAAGGAATTGATACGCAAAAATATGTTGATGAAAAGGCGAGAAATTTTGAAAATTTAAAAGCAACGCTTAATTTAAGTTTCGGAAGTTTTATTCGCACTACTGAATCGGGACAAAAAAAAGCCGCACAAGAATTCTGGAACGCGTGCGATAAGGCAGGGGACATTTACAAAAAAGCATACAAAGTGAAATATTGCGTCGGCTGTGAGCTCGAGAAAACAGAATCCGAGCTTGTGAATGGCCGATGTCCTATCCATCCGAATCTTGAGCTGGAAATTATTGAAGAAGAAAATTACTTTTTCCGATTTTCAAAGTATGAGGAAGCTCTCATTGCACTCTACGAAGCAAATCCTGAATTTGTGGTGCCTGCGACACGTCTCCATGAGATAAAAACTTTCGTTGAAAGAGGACTTGAAGATTTTTCAATTTCGCGACTAAAGAGTAAAATGCCGTGGGGGGTGGATGTTCCGGGCGACAGTGAACACGTGATGTATGTGTGGTTTGATGCGCTGGTAAACTATATTGATGTTATCGGTTGGCCAAAAGATGAGAAAAGTTTTGAAAAATGGTGGCCAGGAATTCAAATTGCAGGAAAAGACAATCTTCGTCAGCAATCGGCAATGTGGCAGGCGATGCTTTTGAGTGCCGGACTGCCAAATTCAAAACAAATTATTATCCGCGGGTTCATAAACTCCGGCGGGCAGAAAATGTCTAAATCTCTTGGGAATGTCATAAGCCCGATTAGTTTGGTGAATGAATACGGCGCTGATGCAGTGCGTTATTTTCTCGCAAGGGAGGTGAATCCTTTTGAGGACAGCGATGTGACACTCGAGCGGATAAAAGAGGCCTATAACGCAAATTTGGCCAATGGACTGGGTAATTTGACGTCTCGAATACTCAAAATGGCTCAAACGAACCTCGAAAAGCCTGTTGAAATTCCCGAAAACACTATTCCAGAAGTATTCAAACAAGCTCTTGAGAAATACGATATAAAAGCCGCAGCAGACTATGTGTGGAAAGAAATTGCTGTACTTGATTCAATCATTCAAGAAGAAGAGCCTTTTAAGCTTATAAAAACAAATAAAGCCGAAGCGGTAACAATTATTGAAGATCTTTGCGTTCGTCTCTACACCATCGGCCGTATGCTCAATCCAATCTTGCCAGAAACATCTGAAAAAATTAAATCGGCAGTCAAAGCAAATAAGATGCCGGAAGTTTCTCTTTTCCCGAGGAAAGAATAACTTGTTGACTTCATTGTGTTGGATTGCTAAGTTGGGTATTGGGAGGCGCCGTTAACGAGGAAACTCATTTTAAGGAGGACTGATCATGGCTGACAAGCCGAAGATGATCTTTCAGGAAATGACCCCGATAGCGCTGGAGTTGTTTTACCAGCTCGAGAAAGAGGGGAAGATCGATGTTCTTACCCCTTGGGAGTCGCGGTTTAGTCGGCATGCGTGGGAAAAAGGAACACGCCAAGCGCCGGAGAATGTGGCGCGATTTCTCGCCGAAGTTGTCGCAGAAAAAGTCAATCGTGCCGGGAATGTGGACCTCCTGATTGTTCAGGGGGACTACGAGATCACGAGTAGCTCTCGCGTCATGGCATGGGTCTCGCTTCTGTATTTCATTCGAAAGCGAGGTCTTCGGCTTGATACGCGGAATTCTCGTCGTATGGCCGTATGGGCGAAGGCGGCCAACTGCACCAAGGACCAGTTGCTCGAGACCATCGCGAATCTCAAGGAAATTGCGGCTAAGATGGAGAAGTAGCGGACAGTTTGATGTTTGTTCATAGAATTGGGCGTCTCGTGAGAGGCGCCCACTTTTTATGTTAAAATTCAGGAATGAAATTTCAATTTGTAGATATTCATACCCACGTCAATTTTGTTGCTTTCGACGCTGATCGAGAGGAGGTTATTCAACGCGCTTCTGATGCTGGCGTGGCGATGATAAATGTTGGCACTCAAGTAGATACTTCACGAAAGGCGATCGAAATCGCAGAAAAATATGAAAATGCTTATGCGATCGTCGGGCTCCATCCGGTGCATACGACCAAGTCGCATCATGATGAAAAAGAACTAGGTGAGGGCGGAAAAGAATTTACTTCTCGCGGAGAGAATTTCGATATGAATGTCTACCGAGAAATGTTGAAACATCCGAAAGTGGTGGGGATAGGGGAGTGCGGGCTGGACTTTTATCATCTCGATGACGCATCGATCGCAAAACAGCGCGAAGATTTTGAAAAGCAAATTGATTTTGCGAATGAAGTTAGGAAGCCTCTCATGCTTCATGTCCGTTCGAATAAAGACCGAAGTGCTTACAAAGACGCACTCGAAATTTTGAAAGCTCGCGCAAAAGTGAAGGGGGATTTTCATTTCTTTGCCGGCTCGTGGGAGGAAGCAAAAAAAATTTTAGATTTTGGGTACACGATTTCTTTCACGGGGGTAATAACGTTTGCCAGAGATTATGATGAGATAATCAAAAACGCTCCGCTCGACATGATCATGTCCGAAACTGACGCTCCATATGTCTCGCCCGCGCCATTTCGGGGGAAAAGGAATGAGCCAGCTCATGTGCGGGAGGTGGTGAAGAAGATCGCTGAAATCCGCGGGAAAGATTATGAAAAGGTGCGGGTACAGTTAGCCGAAAACGCGACACGCGTTTTCGGCTTGAAATAGCTCTCCTCTTGTGCTAATCTAGTGCCAACTCTCGCTAGATACGCCCTTACAGACGTATCTCAAAGGTCCATGGTGAGGTGATTTTTATACCTTAAAAATCAGGTCGGAAGATTTTTAGCCCGAAGGGCGCAAAAATTTCCGACCACGTTATTACAATTAATAATAAATTAGTCTCATGAGTGAAATAGAAAAAGACGAAGCAGGAGAAAGTGAAGCGCGGATTTACGAAGTGGGCTACCATATCGTTCCGCTTGTCGCAGAGGAAAATGTTCCCAAGGAATCGTCGGATGTTAAGTCTGTTATTGAAAAACAGAAGGGAGTAATGATTTCTGAAGAGTTGCCAAGACTCCATCCTCTTGCATACACAATTGCAAAGACAGTTGGAGGCAAGAAGCACATCTTCGACAAGGCATATTTTGGTTGGATTAAATTTGAAATTGATCCATCGACTCTTCCAGCTATCAAGGAAGCTCTTGAAGCAAATGAAAATGTGCTTCGATTCATCCTCGTAAAAACAGTGCGAGAGAATACGCTTGTGTCTATGCAGAAGATTGTATCTCAGGCTCGAATGGATAAGGAAGGTGGGGAGAAGAAAGCTCCGGGCGTTGGTGTTGTCGCCGAAAAGGATAAAAAGCCGGTTTCTGTAGAGGAAATCGATAAATCTATCGACGAACTTCTCGTTCCGTAAGTTGGTCGCCCTTGAGGCAGGGGTTTGGTATACTGAAACTAACCCTATAAGCTAATACGTTACACGTATGTATCTCAACAAAGCGTTTGTTATTGGAAATTTGACCCGTGACCCGGAAATGCGAGCTCTTCCTTCAGGAATTCAGGTTTGCAGTTTCTCTGTTGCTACCAATTCGCGTTTTAAAGACAAGAGTGGAGCATGGCAGGATAAAGCAGAATTCCACAATATCGTGGTCTTCGGCAGATCTGCAGAGACAAGCGGACAGTATCTCAAAAAGGGAAGTAATGTTCTCGTAGAGGGAAGAATGCAGACTCGAAGCTGGGATGACAAGGCAACTGGAGCGAAGAAGTATCGAACAGAAATTGTTGCGGAAAGAGTGCAATTTGGCAATCGTCCAGCGGGCGGTGCCGCAGGTGCTCCGGCAGGAGGTCCGGCAACTTCAGGTGCGCCAAAAGGCAAAGCTCCGGCAGGGGATGATGCTCCACCACTTGATACCATCCAGTATCCGGAAGAAGACATCAATACCGAAGACATTCCGTTCTAGTATTACAAACTAAAATAGAGAATTATGAATAAGCAATGTTTTTTCACCAGTAACAATATTAAATATATTGATTACAAGGATACAGAAATTCTCAAGAAATTCTTGAATCCTCACGCTCGAATGATTTCTCGAAAGAAATCCGGAGTGTGCTCAAAGAGCCAAAGGCAGCTTGCAGAGGCTATCAAGCGGTCTCGATTTATGGCACTTTTGCCATACTTGACGCGATAAGAAAAGAAAAAAGCCCCGCCCTGAAAAGGGCGGGGCTTTTTGTTTATGTTAGTTATTCGCTCGCTCTACATAATCCCCAGTTTCAGTGTTCACCCGAATAGTTTCGCCCTCCTTGATGAAGAGGGGAACATTTACCGTTGTGCCGTTCTCAAGGATTGCAATTTTATTTGCACCGCTTGAAGTATTGCCTCGCACTGCATCTGGGGCTTCTTTCACCTTGAGTTCTACTTTGATAGGAAGCTTCACTCCAATAATTTTCTCATCGAATACCATTGCCTCGATAACAGAATTAGCTTTGAGAAATCTTCCACCTGGACCGATCATATCCGCCGCCAGCTGGAATCGTTTCGAAGGATCGTTCACCTCACAAAACCAGTATTCACCCTTATTCAAATAGAGGAACTTCACATCTTTGTAATCGATTTCTGCTTCTTCTACCTTATCCGTGGTGTGATAGGAGACTTCGGTTACTCTGCCGTTGATGAGGCTTTTAATTTTCACAGCATTCACCGGCTTTCGCTGTTGTTTGCGGAAAACATGAGAATCAATCACTTCAAAAGGCTCGCCATCGTGAATAATGTATTTGTGAACTGTCGCTTCGTTGTATTCGAGCATTGCCATAGGAATGGGATGGACTTAATTCGTAATGTCGAGATTCTACAGGAAAATAGAAAAATGTCTATTTTGCGGGTTTTGTAAGGGTTAGGGTTAATTTGGCAACGACAAGACTTGCATTTCCCCAGAGGAAGGGAAGCCAGAGAGGTACACCAATCACAACGGGATTTTTATAGCTCCAAACTCCAAAATGGATTGCGACAGCTTCTAAAAGAGGGCCACCAAGAAATATAATCCAATAGATTGGAATAAATTTCTTTTCTTTTTCAATTGTTATGACTGCGTATCCGGCCAGAGATAAGATTAAAACGACGAGAAGGGAGAAATTCTGCAAAAGAGAAATTGCAGAAACGTTTAAGAGAATAAAGAGAGTATAGAGCAGTTTTTTGTTCATTCAAGATTCTATTCTTTATCCTCTTCCGCCATTTTTATCGAGACAGGATTCATCATGAGATAATTCTCATCCGCGAGATTTTTTGTGATTTCTTTGAGAATTGCTCCGGAAACTTTTTTGTTTTCTTTGAGGAATTGTCGAGTGGCGTCATATCCTCGGCCGAGTTTTTCTTCGCCGTAGTTGTATGAAGTACCGCTTTTCTTGATGATTCCCATTTTTTCTCCGAGCGCAATGAGTTCGCCTTCGCGAGAAATTCCTTCGTTGTACATAAGATCGAATTCTGTTTGTTTGAATGGCGCTGCCACTTTATTCTTCACCACCTTTGCTCGCACGCGTCCGCCGACGATTTCCTCTCCTTTCTTGATCTGTGCGATTCGGCGGATATCAATTCGGACCGATGTGTAGAATTTAAGTGCTTTTCCTCCCGGGGTTGTCTCAGGATTTCCAAACATCACTCCGATTTGCATTCGGATTTGGTTGATGAAAATCACAATTGTCTTTGAGTGGGCGACAATGGCAGTCAATTTGCGGAGCGCTTGCGACATAAGCCGTGCCTGCTTACCGACATGAGACTGTCCCATATCTCCTTCGATCTCATCTTTTGGTGTAAGTGCCGCTACAGAGTCGATAACAATCACATCTATCTTTCCGCTTCGCACGAGTGACTCCACGATCTCAAGCGCCTGTTCGCCTGTGTCCGGTTGGGAGAGAAGAAGTTCTTTGATGTTTACACCAAGTCGAGCAGAGTATTGCGGATCCATCGCATGTTCGGCGTCGATGAATGCGCAGATACCGCCTTTCTTTTGCGCTTCTGCAATGACATGAAGCGAGAGGGTGGTCTTTCCGGATGATTCAGGGCCAAAAATCTCGATGATTCGTCCGCGAGGAAGTCCTCCGATACCAAGTGCAGCATCAAGTCCGATAGAGCCGGTAGAAATAGCATCTACGCTCACTTTCGGCCGGTCGCCAAGCTTCATGATCGCCTCATCGCCGAATTTGGTGCGAATTGCGTCCAGCGTGTCCTCAATATTTACTGCTCCCATCGTCTTTGCCTCCTTTTTCTCCTTTTTTACGAATCCCATATGTTTGTATGATGCTAATAATTAAAAGCTTTTTGGTCCCTTTATTCTATCATCCCGTAGTGAAAAATGGCATTATTTGCTCACTATTTTTTCATTAGTAAATAGTATCGATTATTATCTATTGCAAATCATGTTTTTTATTAAACCACGATGATAGATCTCGCAAATAGGGAGCGATGCCATTTTCTACTACGGGATCAAACCTGCGGTTTGTAGACTATTTGTAATATTTTCTCTGTCGTTTTCTTAAATTGGTCTTCAGCTTGTATTTTTATGATGTTAATTCCCGGAAGGAGCACATGCGTTTCTTTGAAATTTCCTGCTTCATCAGTGACTATCGGATTATCATCTAAAGATATGCTCGATGCATTCGAAACTGTACCAGAAATAGTGATTGCCTGCGTTCCAACAGTCTCTCCGTCTTGTGGTGAAGAAATAGTGATTATGGGTCCGCTTACAAGTTTTCTTGATTGATAAGCGGCATACCCGAGAATTCCCGCAAAAAGGAGAATTGTCAGTAACAGTTTTGTATAGAATCCAATTCCTCGTTGCATTAGAGTAATTCTTTCGAGGGAGTCTCTTCAGTTTCGTTTTCCTCTGGCATTGCCGGTTCGCCTTCTCCTCCCATCACTTCTCTTGCCTTTGCTCCTGATCCCGCGCCGATCACTCCATTTTCTTCAAGCATATCGATAAGTCGCGCCGCGCGGGCGTATCCGACGCGCAGTATTCTCTGGAGGTATGAAGTTGAAGCCTTTCCTGCTTTAAGAACTATTTCTCGGGCTTCTTCATAAAGAGGATCTTCATCAGCTGGATTTTCGTCATCCTCGAGATTTGAAGAGAAGGCGACATTTTTTTCGAGCGCTTCAGGTGAGAGATTGATTTCATTCGGCAATTCATCTTTGTATTGATCAACGATAAATTTTACGACATTTTTTACTTCATTCTCTGAAATGAAAGGGGATTGCAGTCGGAGCGGTTTGGACATCTCTCCAGAAAGATAAAGAAGGTCTCCGGCGCCGAGAAGTTTTTCCGCTCCTCCGGTATCGAGAATCGTGCGAGAATCAATTTGGGAAGACACTTGAAGTGCGACTCGAGCTGGAATATTGGCTTTGATGAGTCCTGTGATGACGTCTACGCTCGGTCTTTGAGTAGAGAGAATGAGGTGAATTCCCACGGCTCGGCTCATCTGTGCAAGGCGTACGATGCCTGACTCGAGCTCTCTTGGATAGGTGGTCATAATATCGGCGAGTTCATCGAGGACAATTACAATATATGGCATTGTCTCTGGAATCTTTGCCATCTCATTTTCTTCCACTTTTCCTACTTTGTGTGCTTCCATTACTTTCTTCAGGGCTGGGGCGAGGATGTTTTTATGATAGGACTCTATATCTCGCACAGATTCGGTTTCGAGAATGTCATATCTTCTATCCATTTCTTTTGCCGCCCATTTGAGAGAAAGAATTGCTTTCTTCGCTTCAGTGATAACGGGAGTAAGGAGGTGAGGAATTTTATTATAAAGCGTAAGCTCGACGCGTTTCGGGTCGATCATGATGAATCGCAGACTCTCGGGAGAATTTCGATAGAGAAGGGAAGTGATGAGAGAATGAATGGCTACTGATTTTCCGGAACCGGTTGAGCCGGCGAGAAGGAGGTGCGGCATCTTTCCCAAATTTCCAAAGTGAGCTTTTCCAGAGACGCTCTTGCCGAGGCCGACGAGAAGAGCTTTGTCAGATGATTGGAATTCTTCTGTGCCGAGGATAGTGCCGAGGCCGACCGTGGTTTTATCGCGGTTCGGTATCTCAATTCCCACGAGTGATTGCCCTGGAATTGGAGCTTCAATACGAATACTTTTTGCCGCAAGCGAGAGGGCGAGGTCATTTTGAAGCGCTACAATTTTAGAAAGTTTTACTCCTTCGGCTGGTTTCAGCGAGTATCGCGTGACAGACGGACCGATCGATATCTCATCCATCTCTACCGTAATACCGAAGTTTTGGAGGCATCTCTTTATGATGTTTGCATTCGCCTTGATATCTCCGACTCCGGGCTTTCCCTTATCTTCTTCAAGAAGAGAAAGTGGGGGAGGCGTAAATGGTTTCATACTTATGTATGATTTGTGCGGAGTATCAGCTTCTTTTCCTTTCTTCGGAACTGCCGGGATATCTCCTGATTTTTCTATTTTGTATACTTTCTCCTCCTTTTCTTCATCTGCCAATTCTTTTGAGAGCTTTAATCGAGCTTCGTCTTTTTCGGTGAGTCCGAGAGTGTTCAGTTTGATTTCTTTTTCTTTGGGAACCTTTTTCTTAAAGAGGGAAGCGAACCAAGAAAATTGGAGCGGAGTATCGAGGATTATGAGAAGTGAAATGATGATTATTACAAAAAGGAGAAACACGCTGGCATAGAAATCAAAAAATTTGAGAAAGGGGGTTGATACGATTTTACCAATAATGCCAGCACGGCCTGGAGCAAGAATATCGAGCACTCCCAGTCCTGCGAAAAAGAAAAACAACGAGCCGATTATTCGCGATAGTACGAAATGACCGGTCGCCTTTTTGATTGATGAGAAACCGAGGAGTATAAAGAGAATTGGAATGAGGAAATATCCTATTCCCAAAAGAAAACTGAATAGTTCGTAAATCGCTTTGCCCACAGGTCCCGCCTTATCAGCTGATGAAAGCAAAAGAAAGATAGAGAGGGCAAGAAATATAAGGCCCAAAACAGTTTGAGTCGTTTCCTCTTTAAGCCCTCTCCAGAAGAAAAGGGAAGTTGTTTTTCCTTCAATTTTTTTCGCCATACTTTGAATCATCATAACATATTTTTCTTTTCGAAAACGCAGCAAGCTGTAAAAGAGCTTTTTCGTTACAATTCAAAAGAAAAGTGTTGTCAATTGTTCTTTCTTTTTTGTCCGATATATAATGGACATATAAGTTTACAAAAAAATCTCCCAAAATTATAAAGGACGAAGTAAATCGCTATAAAAGACAGTAAAAGACACGAAAAATGGAAGAAAAAGACACCAATCATCTTAACACTGGAGGACAAAATGGTTCATCTAAAAATGATGCAGATCAAGCATTTCCTCATGTTTCTGTCGCAACTCAAGATCAACATTTCCAGTTTCTGTCTCAGAAAGCTCAAAGACTTTCAACCGCGCTTTATATGCTGACTAACCTATTTGAACATTCTGATCCGCTCCATCAGAGACTCCGAGAGCTCTCACTT
>JAQTTF010000058.1 GCA_028710915.1 Minisyncoccota bacterium
GCGACTCCCGAAGCAACTCCCGCATCAAGCAGTGATTCCGTCTCAAGTTCTGGTTCGAGCGACTCTGGCGGAGATACTGCGGTTGCACCACCTGCACCGGCTGACTCCGGGTCAGGTTCCGGGTCTGCTGATTCCTCCGCTGCAACTCAATAAGCTTTTTCTTAAGGCCTTGCTTTTTTCCCTCGTTTTCGATAGAGTATCGGAACTGTTTCCAAGCAGTTTTTTGTTTAAAAATGCCAACAATCAATCAACTTATAAAGCGAAAACGAGTTCCGCTCAAGCGAAAGCCAAAAGCGGTGGCTTTGATGCGTTCATTTAATGCACTCAAGAACCGACCAAAATTCCTCCCGTCTCCATTCAAACGAGGTGTGTGCACAAAGGTAACCACAAAGACTCCAAAGAAACCGAACTCTGCTATCCGAAAGATCGCTCGTGTCCGACTTACCAATGGTCTTGAAGTGACCGCATACATTCCCGGAATGGGACACGCTCTTCAGGAACACTCTGTGGTGCTTCTTCGAGGAGGACGTGTAAAGGATGTAGGACTTCGATATACCATTGTTCGAGGAGTTCTCGATGCAACTGGAGTAGAGAACCGAAAGAAAGGACGAAGCTCATACGGAACCAAGAAACCAAAAGCTGCTAAGACTGCTTAATTAAATCATGCGAAGAAAAATCAAAAACCGAAAAGTGGTTGCTCCCGATATGGTATTCAATTCTCCACGAGTGGCGAAGTTTACCAATTATCTTATGCTTTCCGGAGAGAAGAGCATTGCTCGATCAGTTGTTCACGACACCTTTGAACTACTCAAAGAAAAAGCAAAAGTAACCGATCCTGTTGCGTTTCTTGAAACAGCACTCAAGAACACCACTCCTCTTATGGAAGTTCGTTCACGACGAGTCGGAGGCGCCAACTACCAAGTTCCTCGAGAAGTTCGCCCAGCAAGACAGCTCGCACTTTCAATGAAATGGATCATCGAAGCTGCACGATCAAAGAAAGGCGCAAATATG
Source organism: Minisyncoccota bacterium (assembly GCA_028710915.1). Lineage (GTDB taxonomy): Bacteria > Patescibacteriota > Minisyncoccia > Phycocordibacterales > JAQTLZ01 > JAQTLZ01. The sequence goes on from JAQTTF010000058.1 coordinate 1,012, forward strand.
TATAAAAAACTCGCTGATGAAATCATCTCTGCTGCCAAGAATGAAGGAGAGGCTGTGAAGAAGAAGGAGAACACTCATAAGATGGCTGAGGCTAATAAAGCCTTTGCGCACTTTACCTGGTAAGGTCACTCGGAACAATTTTTAGAAACCCAGAAAACTGCCCCAGCCGGCAGTTTTCTTTGTGCTGGGCGCCGGCGGCTTTGTGGTATAGTTTTTGCCCAAAGCAAAAATTACACCACAAAGACCATGCCCGCCTGGCGTGCGCGGGTTTCTAAAAACTATTCCTCGCTCTCGTGCTAAGAATGTTTCGCCTTGTGCTTTGAGTAGGCAAGCGTAAAATAAAAGCATTAGTAAAGCTAGTTATCATTAATAATGAAAAAATATCTTTTGGGTCTTGCGTTTGTGTTTTTATTTGTCTCGATTCTCCCGCAAGGAGTTTTTGCAAGGTCTGCTGCGACCATTCAAAATGAGATTAATAATGTCCTAGTACGACTTGCAAATCTTCAAGCAGAACTTGCTGCAGCACAAAGTGGGGCATCGACAAATCCTCAGTCTGGTTGTTCTTCGAATTCAGTTTTTAGTTCTACCACCGGTCTTCCTTGTGGTTGTTCTGCAAACTCTGTTTTTAGCGCGACATCTGGTCTTCCTTGTAATGGGTCAACAACTCCCCCTTCTAGTTGTGCAACGGGAGCGATGTTTAATGCAACAGACGGTCTTCCTTGCGGTTGTTCTACGAATTCTGTCTTTAGTGCAACAACAGGTGCTCGTTGTGACGGATCGACATATCAACCAACACCTGCGCCCACTCCTACTTTTTCCTCGGGATGTTCTTCAGGATCTGTCTTTGATGCGACAACTGGCCGTGCTTGTGGTTGCTCGGCAAACTCTGTCTTCAGTGCGACCTCAGGTCTTCGTTGCGATGGGCAGTCAGGTCAACCAGCTTCTACTCATGCACCCCTTCCATTTCCCGCTGGTTGTACTTCGTTGAATGGTTTCAGTGCAACAACTGGCGAATCATGCGGTGGGGCATTACCTGTCGGCTGTTCTTCTAGTTCAGGATTTAGTAGTACGACTGGTGAATCCTGTCGCGGTTAGAATCTAAATTAGATCAAGCACAAGCAAAAACCGCCAACAAGCGGTTTTTGCTTGTGCTTGACTAATACCCCTGGGGGGTATACACTAGATACATGACAAATACGAAAAAAAAAATTGCACGAAGACTTAAAATTATTGAAGGGCAGGTGCGGGGGCTTCAGGAGATGATCGAGAAGGGGACATATTGCATTGATGTGATCACTCAAACATCTGCGGTGAAGCAGGCGCTTTCGAGCGTTGAAGATGCGCTTATGGAAAATCATTTGAATACTTGCGTGGCACACCAGATGAAGAAGGGGGAGAAAAATACTGCCGTAAAAGAAGTCTTGAAAGTGTACAAACTCAAGCGAAAATAAAATGAGTACTCAAAAATCATTTCGAGTTCGTGGAATGCACTGCGCCTCTTGCGCGGGGATCATTGAAAAGACTTTCAAGAAAACTCCCGGCGTGGTTTCGGCTGAAGTAAATTATGGAACTGAAAAAGCCAAAGTCTCTTATGATGAATCAAAAATAAGTCCCCACCATCTTTCAAAAAAAATAGAACCGCTTGGATATTCTCTTGTAACAGAAGAAGAAACTGCCGAGTCTATGCATATGAGTGAAAGCGAACACGCTGCTCATATGGGTTTGAACCAGAGCAAACAGGAAAAACTTGCTGAGATTCATTCAATCCGCAGCAAAGTGATTTCAGTCATCCCTCTCGCTATTGTGAGTATCTTGTTTATGATTTGGGACGTTGCCGGGGGAATGCCTGCATCTGTCGAAACTTTTTTCACATATTTTCTTCCAATTTCCGCTACCTATACTCTCTTTTATGTTGGAAAGCCGTATCTTCAAGGTTTTGCCAGATTTCTTCGCTACGGCCATGCAAATATGGATACGCTTATCGGTATCGGCACTTCGGTCGCCTATGTCTATAGTCTCGCGATTATTTTTATCCCAGCCTTCTCACAATTTGTCGGGAATTCCAATACTTTCTTCGATGTGACTATTATTGTCATTACGTTCATTGCGCTTGGAAAATATTTGGAAGCACACTCAAAATTAAAAACAGGAGATGCTATAGAAAAACTTTTAAATCTTCAGGCGAAGACCGCCCTAGTGTTACGGGACGGGAAAGAAGTTGAAATTCCTATTGGAGAGGTGAAGCATAACGATCTTATTGTCATTAAACCCGCTGGAAAGATTCCCGTGGACGGCATTGTGACCGAGGGAAGTTCGTTCGTAGACGAAGCGCTTGTCTCTGGCGAGCCGATTCCCGTTGAGAAAAAAGTTGGTGATACTGTCGTTTCTGGGACAATAAACACGACTGGCTCATTTACTTTCCGCGCTACAAAAGTTGGCTCGGAGACTTTGCTCGCGCATATAATCCAAATGGTTGAGGAAGCGCAGGGAAGTAAAGCTCCGGTTCAGGCGCTTGCCGATAAAATATCGAGCGTTTTTGTGCCGATTGTTCTCGTACTCGCCTTTGTGTCGCTTGGAATTTGGCTCCTTGTTGGCTCGCAATTTCTTGGATTCTCTCGTGCACTTTCCGATGGTCTCTTTTCATTTGTGGGAATTCTTGTCATTGCTTGTCCGTGTGCGCTCGGACTTGCAACACCAACCGCGATTATCGTCGGGGTTGGAAAGGGAGCCAAAGAAGGAATTTTGGTAAAAGATGCCGGCACGCTTGAAAAACTTCATAAAGTGAATGTGGTTGTGGTTGATAAGACGGGCACGATTACGAAGGGTAAGCCAGAACTTGTTTCTTTCAAAAATTTCTCCGACAAGACTGAAACAGAAATGATTTCGATTCTCGCATCGCTTGAAAATAAATCAGAACATCCAATTGCAAGTGCAGTTGTTTCGTATGCGAAAGAAAAGAAAATCAGTCTTGTTTCGGTAGAAAATTTCGAGTCGATAAAAGGAAAAGGACTGAAAGGAATTATCGGCGGAATAGAATATTTTGCTGGAAATACGAAACTCATTTCAGATTTGAAACTCCAATTTGATATCGCGCATTTGGAAAAGGAGACGGTAGAAGGTAAAACTCCGG
>JAQTTF010000014.1 GCA_028710915.1 Minisyncoccota bacterium
ATTTGTTGAATAGCCAATCTTTTACGAATGCGTTCGGGACGTTTAGAAAGCCCGCTCCCTCTTCTTGCTTAGTGATCGCTGTGTCTTTAAACCATGTATGGAAATTCGCTTTTGAGAGGGACAATTCGAGTTCAGCCAGCACAGACCCCCAGAGTTTTTTGATATCCATATATAAAAATGTTATTTATGATGGGAGAAAAGACAGAAAAAGAAAAACAGTATCATTATATACCGAATGGAAAAAAGTAAAGCTTGTCCACAGCCATTAAAAATGTTGAAAGACTGTGGAAAGAGTGTGGATAGCAAAAATCACTATATTCATTTGCCAGAAACTGTTTTCTTGTGATAGAGTGTTGTAACTATGTCAATCACATACCAGCCAAAAAAGAAGAAAAGAGCTCGAACACACGGTTTTTTAGTACGAAATAAGACCCGGGGCGGTAAAAACACTCTGAAAAGAAGGATGCAAAAGGGCCGAAAGAGGCTGTCGGTCTAATTGGTAATTTTAAGAAAATCTCCATGCTCACTCGAAAAAGAAGAATTTCGAGGGTTTTGTTTCCCGAAATTATAAAAAAGGGAATGTGGTATCACTCCCCTCACCTGACTCTTCGAGTACTTTCTTCTCTTTCTCAAAAACAGAGTCATTTTGCGGTGTCTGTTTCTAAAAAAGTTGCGAAAAAAGCAGTTCAGAGGAATCTTCTTAAAAGAAGGCTTATTTCTGTTGTTGAAATGGTATTAAAAAAGACAGATTCTCGCTCGAACGGCATTTTTTTCTTCAAGAAAGGGGGCGGTGAAATTTCTTTCGATGTTTTGAAAAATGAATGTCTCTTTCTCCTTGAAAAGTCTAAAATCGTGCTCTAAGTTGGTATTTTTCTCTCATATTGTGCTCGCAAAGCTTTTTCTGTAGAATGGCGCTATGTTCTCATTTATTGGCCACGGATTTTCCTTTGTCTATCACACTATTTTTTACAGGCCACTCTACAATGGCCTCGTATTTTTGATTGGTCTTATCCCCCATGGCGATGTGGGAGTGGCTATAATCCTCTTTACCATACTGGTTCGGTTTGTGCTTTATCCTCTCTCCAAGAAATCTCTCGAAAGCCAGAGGAAAATGAAGGAGCTTGGTCCCCTTATGGAAAAAATAAAGGTTGATTTTAAAGACAACAGAGATGAGCAGGCCAAAAGAACTATCGCTCTCTATAAAGAGAACAACATCAATCCTTTTTCGGGCATTCTTTTCATGTTCATTCAGTTACCCATCATCATCGCACTCTATCAAGTATTTCGAGGAGATCTTTCCAAAGCCGTGGTTGATCTGAGTCTTCTGTATCCGTTTATTCATATTCCCGGGGCCATCAGCTTGCATTTTCTAGGATTTCTAGATATTACTCGGACAAAAAATATTTTACTCGCTCTTCTTGCAGCAGCTAGTCAATTTTTTCAAGCAAAGTACACACTTGCTGGCACATCCGCTCTTCCCGTCAAAGAAAATTCGGATAAAAAAGCATCGTTTCAAGATGAATTTGCAAAAGGTATGAGTCTTCAGATGAAATATATGTTGCCAGCCATGATCGGTATTTTTGCCTATGGATTTTCCGGAGCGGTTACTTTATATTGGATTACGAACAATCTTTTTAGCATTGTCCAAGAATTGAGAAAAAGTAAATAGCATGCACGCAGAAGATATAAAAAAAATAATAGAGGAAGTGTTGTCAAAAATGGGGCTTTCACCCGAGCGCATTGAGGTTGTCGGTCCGGAGAAGGAACCAAAATTTCTTATTTCAACCAAAGATGCGCGTCTTCTTATCGGAAAAAACGGAGAAACATTTTCAGCTTTCACGCATATCGTGAGAAAAATAGTGGAAAGAAAGTTTGGAGAGGAAGGCAGAATCATCTTTTCTCTCGATATAAACGGGTATCAAGATCAAAAAGTCAGAGAGATGTACGCAAAGATCCAAGTGCTTGTGGATCGGGCTCGAATGCTTCAGACAGGAGTTGAACTTTCTCCTATGCCCGCATACGAAAGAATGATGGTGCACGAAGCGCTTGCGGGCATCTCGGACATCACTACCGAATCAACTGGCGAGGGAAAAGAGCGAAGAGTCGTTATTAAATATGTGAAAGCAAAATAGTTTCTCCCTTCTTTTCTATCGGAGATCAAATGACCAGAGGGTCATATTTTTTTTGTTTGTGAAGAAAAGCATATTCTCTGTGCTATTTGTGAAGAGCTTGATGCCGTCAATAATAATGCCGTTATTGATTGCAAGAAGAAGTTCTGATTCTCCAGTTTTTACGTTGATCTTCCAGATGTCATCGGAGAACAGAATTTTCCCTTGGTACCAGTCGTCCGGGTAATGTGCGGGTATTTGGAATTTTGGTACGAGGCACCAAGCGGTTGCTGTATCCTTTTTGCTCCACACGCATTTTTCAGGCAGAGTCTGGATTGGAGTAAGGTTTGCATCTCCGGTCTTTACATTGAAAGTATTTAAGGTAAAGCCTCTGTCTGTCGACTCCGAATAGAGAATATATGAGGTATCTGGGTTTGTTAAAGTCGTAAGCCCGTTTATCTCAGCGAGGATTTTTTTAAGATTGCCATTCGCAGTATTTAAGAAGAAAAGAAACCCGGGCGCATCTTGAGATGCTTTTGTAGTAAGAGCGACAGTTCCCTCTTTTGGCCACTGCGGGAGCCATTCGGCGAGAGGTGATTTAAATACTATGTTTTGTTTTCTACCGTCAGGATTGGAAATGATTCCCGTTGCTTGTTCACCGGTGTTTTCCAATGAAAATATTTTGTCTTTTCCTCCTTCGGCTAGATTATTTATATTTGTGTCGAGAAAATTTCCATCAACACTTCCCGGCTCACTTTCTGAAGATGTCGCAATTGTCAGTTTTCCATAAAATGTATCGATTTCGTCTGAATTGTCTTTCACATAGCGTGCGAGAAGAGAATCTCCTTCGGGTATCCATAGCGTTTCTTGTATTCTCGGAATTGTTGTATTTGAAATTTCTTTTGCAGGACCGATAGGGGTTGAACTTCCAAAGGTTCTTTCAAAAATGTGGCCAGTTCCTCGTTCCATATAGCGAAGGATAGTTGAAGTTCCGTTATCAAAGACCACTCCTCCAGTCATGGCGATAATAATATTTGAACTGTTGATGGATACCGGTTGAAGTTTCTGGAGAGAAGATGCATTTTGGTTTACAGCAAGAGTTGAAGAAGATATATCAGTAAATGGAATGGGTGAGGGCGTACTTACTGCAACTCCCGCCCCTCCATTGTTGACTTGATTTCCAAAAGCGAATTCTCCCGGGTTATTCGCCGGTACTTGTGTCTGCGTTTTTCTTGCAGTAAAGAAATAATATCCTAAACCTCCTCCTATGAGGATTACGACAATGAGTATGAGAATGAGTGTTTTTTTGTTCATACCTTATTCATTAACCTGCACGCATCCTCTCTGGTGACTTGAGTCATTATGGAAAGCGCTTTGGCACGAAGCTTGATCGGAAAATGGTCCCCCGTAAGATCCGTCTGCTCTTGTGTAGTAATATTGGCCGGATTGAAAATTTTGAGGAAGGTTAGCGGGGTTGCCTGCAGCGTCTTGACCTGTGTTGGTATTAGAGTTTGTATTAGGCGGAGGGGCTACAGTTCCAGGGTCGCCTATATATCCCGTGCTTGGCAGGTTTGGTATTTGAAGGTTTGAATTGTCAACGGGGTTTGAGGCGCTTGAAGGGTTTGAAGCGGAAGAATTTGTTTGTGGTGAAGTGACTCCATTTGTGCCTCCGCTTGTTGAAAGTCCAGTGAAGTTTAACTTCACAAGATTTGGATTGATAGTATAGAGGAGTATGTACGAAGAAAGCGCGAGGAGAAGTCCAGCGATGGCTCCGCTTATTCTTGTTTTCGCGTCCTCTTTGCTCGCAATCTTTTCAGTCATTGTGTATTCAAGTCCACCGATTACAATCATAAGTACTGCGAAGACAGCACATAGCCCGATTCCCACTTTAAAAATGCTTGCAAGATAGTCTTCAAGCTTGATTGGGTATGTGCCGTTTCCCGTGTCTACTCCTGTAATAGGTGCAAGTGGTTTGTAGCATTGATTGCCAAGAGTAAAAAATCCGTTTTGCGAACATGGCTGGTCGGCTGCGAATATAGCGCCGATCGGTAATAGAAAGAACAATAAGAGAAGAATGATATAAAATTTTGTTTTCATTATTTTTTCCATACCTTAAGGTGTTACGGCGTTTGTCGGGGTAATAGTGGGCAGGAGAATTGAACTTTCCACTCCAGCAGACTGTAGGAAGGAATCATTATTCTTAATTGAAAGAGAAATGAGAGCTGTACCTGTCTGGCCGTTTTGTCGGAGTATTACGCTTTTTCCGTCGGCACTCTGTCCATCCGTAAATGGATTTCCGTTCATGTCCCATGAATAAGTCAGAGAATTATTTATATTAAAAAAATATGGAACAGCGTTTATTTTTATTTCTGGGTTTGTAAGCGAAAAAGAAGCAGGAAGAGATCTTTCATATTTAATACCGAAAAGAGGATCATCTTCGTACAGAACTGTTTGAGGAGTCGTGGGAGAGATAACAATTGTTTTTTCCGCAGTCTGATTTCCCGAAAGAGAACTTACCTCCACTTTTATTGTCACTGGTCGTGAGAAAATGTCGCCCGAAAACGCATAGTTGTTTTGACCATATCCAGAATTATCTCCCAAGATTTCTCCATCTTGCGTCCACTTGTAGATGAGTTTATCAGATGCAATCGGTACGCCATTCCCATCCACAAGATCTGGCAGAGCAACCACTTTTACAGTTCCTTGGACAGGAAAAAGTGATTTTCCTTCGTAAAATGGAGGTGTATAGGAATAAGCTTGCCATGCCAAATCGACGTTTGCAGATTGAAGAGAAAGTTCTTTTTCTACATGAGTACCATCTGGCGCATCTACGGCGACGCCGAGTGTCGTTGTTTTTCCCAAGGCACCCGTTGTGAATGAAAAAGCTGTTTTGCCAATTCCGGTCTGTTTCAAACTGCCATTTATAGTCCAAGAAATCTTGGATTTATTGAGATCGAAAAGATAGCTTTCTACGATTGCATCAACTTGCGAGCTTGGTTCGGGAGTCGTTGGTTGTATAGAAAGAGAAATGGAATTTTCCGGATTGATAATATCTGCGGATACTCCGAGGAATGGAACAAAGAAAAAGAGTCCAAATATAAGGAAATAGAGTATTCTTTGTTTAGGGGCGCTTCTCATACGTCCTTTTATTTTAACACATATCAAATCGGTTTTATCAACACATTAGGCAGCGTTTCTCCTGTCGTTTTCTTCTTGCTCATCTCTCAAGTTAAGAACATTAGAAGCATTTTCGCGCTCTCGCCGCGCCAAATCCAGTTCGTTTGTATGAGAAGATCCCGCCGCTTGTTCTTCCTCTTGTGCATCTGCTTCCGCATCCTCCTCTTCCCTTTCTTCTCGTTTTGCTTGCTCAGCTTGCTCTGTGGCCTCATTTGATACCGCGCCTTTGAGAAGCGGTTTTGCAGCAACTCCCCCGGGAATTGTCTCTGCGAGAGCCTCGCCCCCTTGAGCGGCTACGTCTTCAGCCCATGAAGTTCCGATATTAATGAGAATATCTATTGTCCAAAGAGGAATTGCACCAAGAAAGAATGTTTCGAGGGCAGTTGCTATGAACATTGGGATGAAGCGTACAGGCTTACCTAGGCTGACTCTATTGATCTTGAACCAGAGGTAAAGAGTAAGGGGCATTGCGGCAAGGTCTATAAAAGGATTGATGACTACTCCGATTACTATGGCGTCCAGACCGAGCTGTAAAAGATCGACTATAACCCCAAAAAGAACCATGAAAAACGCGGTCACTGGTGTAATTCTCGGCTTTATTTTCTTGATTTTGCTATACAGCTTGAAGAATTTTGTGAGCATTGAGCAAAGTTAGAAAAAGAATGCGGTGTAGAGTTTCAGAGTCTGTCTTATTGTCCTGTTTGAGCAAGCTCCTCTTTTGCTTTCTTAATTGCGAGAAGCTGTGATGGATTTGAGGTTATGATCTGATCTTCCGTATAAGAAGCAATAATTTTAATGGCAACGTGTTTTGTACCAGCAAAGAAAATTCCCTCCCCCACGTCGGATTCAAGAAGAAGGTATTTTTCTTCGTCCGTAAGTGAGAACGTCTTCTGAAGTATGTCGATTGATGAAGCGGATTGTTTCATGAGCATCTGAATCGAAGAGTTTGTGATAATCGGCAATCCGTATGGGGAACGAAGAAAATCGTCCACATCTTGGGTAATGGTTGCAAGACCGAGATAATATTTTCTGCATCGTTTTGCAAGACCGAGAAGGAATGACGCCGTGTCTTCGGATTTCATCATCCACCATGCCTCATCGATTACGAGAAGGCGTTTTTTTAATTCCTTTCGGATAGCGTTCCAAATATAGTGAGTCACAATGTACATCGCTACGGGTTTGAGTTCATCCTCCATGTCTCGCAGTGAAAACACGACGAATTTTTTATTGATATCGATGTTGGTCGGTTTATTGATGAATCCTGCCCAAGTTCCTTTGGTAAATTTGGTAAGCCGTTGCGCTAGAGATTCCCCTCCCTCCATTCCCGCGAGCACGAGCTCAAAGTCGGAAAGAAGCGGTGGCTCGATGTTTGAAAAATCAGAATCAGCGGTAATATCTTTGAGTGCGTACGTTTCTGTGATAGCTCTGTCAATGACAGCGTCTTCTTCCGGAGAAAGTCCTCCAAGCATCAGTCGAAAGAGCCCGACGAGATTCACAATGTTTGAGCGTAGGACATCTGCTTTTGATTCATCGGGACGAGGAGCAGGAAGATCGAATGGATTGATATGATGTTCGGAGTTTAAGGAAATATTGAAATATCTTCCTCCGGTAGCTTCAGCCATATATTCGTATTCTTTTTCAGGGTCGATGACCAGAACATCAGCATCGAACATGAGGGTTCGAAGGATTTCAAGTTTCGTAGCGTATGACTTTCCAGAACCAGCTTTTGCAAAAGTGACCGAGTTGTAGTTTTCAAGAGAAAAACGATCGAAAAGAACCAAACTTGAATTATGGCGGTTAATTCCATAGAGAATTCCTTTGTCTGATGAAAGATCAAAGGATATAAAAGGGAAAATACTGGAAAGAGGAGAAGAATTAAGCTTGGAATGCACTTCTAGGAGATCATTTCCAAGCGGGAGTACCGTTTTAAATCCCTGTTCTTGCTGGAAGAGTGCGGGCTTTAGATAGACCAATTTCGCTTCGAGAATTCCTTTAATTTCCGATTCAATTTTATCAATTTCCTCGTTTGTATCTCCGTAGATAGAAATATAAAGACCAACATCGAACAGTTTTTCTTGGGCTTGTTGAAGTCGGTCGCGTAACCCCTCAAGGTCTTGATATGCCGTATCGAGTACCGGATCTCGCACTAGACCCTTCTGCTGTCTTTCTGATATTTGGCTTTCTACTTCGGCTACCTTTTTTTGGAATTGTCGTAACACCTTTGCTGTTTCAATAGGGTGCACGAATATAGAAATATCGAATACTTTGTCGAGATTGATAATTGGAGAGAACCAGCTGTCAGAAAGGAATCGTGGATATGAAATGACAAAAAAGGTTCGGACAATTTTGTCTCCCAAATTAAGCTCGCGCGGAGTGATTTTAAGAGCTGAAGGAGCAATGATATCTTTGAGTTCTAATACTCCCGACTCGTAAATTTCTTGCGGCAAAATCGGCGCAATGCGCGCAGGTGCATTCTCTTTTTTCCCGAATAAATTGCTAAAAAGTGCCATAATGATAAGAATAATTACTCCACATGGATAGGCTTCTCCGTGTCTCCTGGGTTGAATATTTTATAGAACAGCTCAACAATTTCTTCTGTACCTAGGCCGATCGATTTTACTCCGCAACGGCCGAGTCCTTGAGAGACAATACTGATTCTCTGGTCAAGCTGGGTTCGGTTTTCTTCGAAATCCTTTTTCTTTGAAATCGCTGCATCCCCTTTCTTCTCCCTCTTAAATATCTTCATAAGACCTTCTCCTTTTGAGTTTATGATCGCGGGACTATAGGGAATCACTACGAAAAAGCTTTTTTTCATGATATTTGCGCTGTCGCTGAAACTTTTTACGAAATCGATATATTCACGAGTTTGAATTTTCATAAGATCCCCTGTCTGGACTTTGTATCTTTCTTCGAGGAGAGCAATATAGGGTCGGATATCGTATTTTCGAGATTGGAGGAAAATCTGAACTGAAAAATCGATGGAATTCAGAAAATTTTGGAATTGCATAATAATTCCAGTCTGTTCATCAGTTGATTTTAAAGCGAAGTTGACCGAAGAGGCGAGGAGAATTGCTCGCATACCTCCGTCTTTGAGTACAACAATTCCATCCCGAATTTCTTCTATCGGCACAAACGCTTGAGTTGCTTCACTTTTTGGAGAGGCCATAGATTACATTATAGACGGCTAGGCTTTCGCTTACAACGGATAAAGGCATCTTTATCTCTCACAGACATTAATTCGTCTCTCTTCTGCCTAGGGTTTTCGTGTCTTTTGAATAGATCGTACCGCTAGTCTTTTCGTTTACGTCTAGGCTCCATGCTAGATCTTTCAACTTACTATCGGAAAGCTTGGGGACATAGAGTACAGGTTCTTCCGAGGCTAGTTCTTCTTTCTTCTCAATTTGTTTATCTTGTTTTTTCCAGATATAGAGTTTTTTGCTGAAAACGTAGTTAAAAGCTGCTTCCACGACAAGAATAAAAGCCTTTCCGTTTACTTTGTAGAAAGCCAGAGCAAGCGCAAAACCCATAATGAGAAGTATCAGAATATAGGACACATATGAGGGCAAAAGAGCATAGAGAAGATAAGAGAGTCCAGCTCCACCGGCTAGGTAGAGGAATTGCTTTATGGTCAAAGGTCCGAACACCTTATCCTCTATTTCAATGAATTGTGGAACTTGAAATTGCATGGGATAGCTTGTTTATGCTGTTGGCGGTTCTCTATAAGGATCAGTCGTGTATTTTTGAGGAGCGGGAGGAATTGGTTTTGGGGTAGACACTGGCGGTGTTTGTGGAATTTTTACTTCCGTTACCGGCATTTTTACAGCATTTGAAAGTTTTGCTTGCATGATGTTCATATTAGGAAGAACTTCTATCGAAGTACTTTTTGGTACTGTTGCTTCAGGAGGTTTCGGTTTTGTGTCTACTGGTTTTGGTGCAGGAGTTTGAGCGGGTTTCGGTGCGACTGGGACGGGAGGTGTTACGGTTTTTGCAACGCTTGCTCTCTCCACTGATTTTACCGGGTTTTCAATTCCATGAAGTACCTCTTCTCTCGTTGGGACTTCCTCCTCTTTTGTTTCAGTAGACTTTTGCATTGCCTCTCGGATAGGGAGGAAAATTCTTGCATTTAGAATTTGTAATATTCCGTCTATTTTCTTTTCATCCAAATCATCCCAGTTATCTTTTTTTGAAGCTCTTTCCTTGAGTTCCGTGACCAAGTTTTCCGCTCGCATTTCTCCGGTGATTACTTTTCGAGTCAGTTCGTAGAGCGTCCCCTGTTGTTCGATTAGGAGGTCATATTTATCTGCTATTTCACTTATGGCCATTACCAAATCAGTATTGCCAAGAGCCTTTCTTACTGGAGGAGGAAGGTTTTGTGCCAGACTATCTAATTTTTCTTCTTCATCGATGTATGTCATATAATTTTTTTATATTAATTTGAAGCAATTTAAATTAGAAGAACGGCATATTAAAGTTTGGGGGTGTTGATGGTGCCGGCGGAGTTGGTGGTGCTGGTGGCGGAGGCGGTGTCGGGGGAGTTGGAGGTGTTACTCTTCCTTCCATTACATCAGCGATTGGTCTCTCATCTTCTCCTCCTGTCCATTTATCATAAAGTGCTTGATCCGCTACTTGCCACTCGCCGCGATCGAACTCCTCCATGTATTTTTGGAGATTCTTATCAGACTTCGCTTCTTCAGTATCTCCAACAATAAGAGGGCGTACCTTTCCTGTTTTCGTATTCTTTATAATGATTCGGTTTCCTTTTGCATCGAGAAGTGGTCCAGAGAAGAAATCTTTACCTTCTTTTATGGTTCTCATCCAGTTTACGAGCTTCACACTTTCCGCTGTTGGTTTGAGTGTGCTTCCAGGAGCAGAGTTGTACATCACATTCAAAAGTGCGGTTACTGCGATTGGTCGTATTTCACCTATATCCTTATTTTTTCTGATTGCAACAATATTGTCTTTGCTGTAGAACGGACTCAATCGGTCAGTCAATTCTCCTGCAAGCTCTCCCATTTCTTCTTTTGATTTGCCTCCAATCACTTGTCGAACAGCATCCAGTCTTTGGTTATACGCTTTCTCGTTAAATTCCATGACAGGTTTCCCTGTAGCATCCATAATGACCTTTCCTGTTTCGTCTTTTTTCGGTCCTGTAAAGCGTTTAATGATTGCAGCTTCATATTCTTTTCTTCCCTCTTCGGTTGTCATATTCTTCTCACGTTCAATCCATTCTTCTCGCAAATCTGCTTTTTCCGTGTTCGACAAATGTGTCGGTATGCCATAAAGGTCATCCAATGCTTCGTGGATATCAGCAGGCTTTACGTATCGGCGCAAATTCTCTTTTGTACGGGTAGTGAAATCAGAACTCCTTCTAATATCGCCGACTCCGCTCATCTTTATGATCTCACCGAAGGCGCGTTCTTCAAACATGCCTGGATCATAGAAGTTAACACTCTTCCATTCTGAAACCGTGGCGCTTCGCATCTTTCTACGGAGCCATCGTAGTCCTGTGGTCGATGAATATCCAGGCTGTTTTATATCTTTTTCATTGTCAGGGTTGATCATCGTTCGCTTAGACATATCCATACCCTTTTTTGTGTCCAGCCTTTCTTCTTCCGCCTCTTTTGCGGCTAATTCTTCAGCTTCCAATCTGCTTACTCCTTTCTCTTTTTCTATCTCACTGATTCGCTCTTTGTACTTTGTAACTCTGTCATACCAATCTTTTCTTGGCTGGAGCAATTTCTTCCACGGATCATATCTTTTTGAAAGAAATTCGCGTTTTTCCTCGTCAGTGTATTTATCCGATTTCAAGAGCGCTTCTATCTGGGCCTCGCTCGCGTTTCCCATAATTTTTTCATTCAAAAAGAACTTTCTTCCGAGTTTGTCAAAATTACCGCCAACAAGGGTGAGATTTCTCTCGATGGAATCCTGCAATTCGTATTCTTTTGCTTCGCTCTTCGCAATTTTTTCTTTCAGGGAGGCCTGCTTGTCTCTGTTGTCTTTCAATGTCTTCTGTTCAGCATCGGTAAGTTTGCGCGCTTCCTGCTCTGCTTTGTTTTGTTCTAATTTCTTTTTTTCTTCGTCAGTGAGTACTCCCTTGGCTTCGAGCGTCATTGCTTCTGCTTTTAGTTTTTCCAGATCTTCCTCCTTTTTTACGAGAGGTTTTGCATTTTCTATAAGTTTTCCCAGCTCTCCCTCGTTTCCTTTCCTTGTAGCCTCCATCTTATCAATCTCTCCAGCTGCTTTTATGGCACTATCCCCATGTTCTATCTCTTTTGTTTCTTGCGCAAAATGCAATTCTTCCTGATGTGCTTCTTCAGCTGATTTACCGCCAAATTGGGTGTCTACAAGAACGCCTGTGCTGTATTTCTGTAAGAAATCTCCCAAGACAGGCAATTTAGCGTATCGGCTTTCTTTGAACCTCTCATTCAAATCGCGCATACTACCACCCATAAACGGTACAGGAATGCGGTTCATTGCTTGTCTATGCAAAGCTCCCTTGAGCCACGTCTTCGATTCGCCTACCCACTTTATCGCGCCTTCCGCTCCCTCGACTCCAAGTTCTTTTGCCGAAACGAGGGTGGTGATGAGGAGCGTATTTATGATGATGAAGTTATAAAAGATTGTGAAGATCGCCGTAATTTCCTTCGGGAAACCGAAATAAGGGTCTGATGTGTTGAGCCCAGCTGTCCCAGCGAGATTTTGGGCAGATATATGTGAAGTAAACTGATCGCTCGCTACAATCTTCACGGTAATAAACAAGAAAAGCATGTAGACCGGAGCGAAAAGTAGCTGGGGTACGAGCTTGTCCCAGTAAAGAGTCTTTGCATAACGATCATTGGGTACTGCCATGAGTGCGAATGCAAGAGGAGAAACTACCATACAGATGATAAGTGTTGCGACTCGTTGGGCGAAAAGCGTGATTGAAGCGAGAAAGACAAGTCCTGTAGTAAACATAAAGAAAGTACCGAAAAAAGTAGTGGCGATAATTCTACCGAACGAAAGATTGCCGGCGTTGTCTTTGTTAATTAGGCTGGGCGCATCATTTCCAATAGGTGCAGTCGCTTTTGAAGTTGCCGCTCCCGTGTTGTCTATGCTGTAGACTTCTTGAAAGGCTATGGCATTCATAAAGACAGCTGCGATTCCTCCTTTTCCTCCGGTTATTGAGTTTGTAAGCGAGGGGTGGGTTTTCGGATTTGTCGCATCATTCGCCGTTTGAATAGTTGCGTTATAAAAACCGGTGGCGACTATATTCGAAGCATCTATCATCACATTGGTAAAGAAAAGACTGAAATTGATAAGAAGTGCCATCGTAATAACACGCACCACTTGCCGTTTTGTTTCTACTCCAAGATCAAGAATAGTAGCAATTGAGAGATAGAGAAGAATAAATATGAAAAAGGCATTTCCAATATCTCGAACAATACCCCACGCTATCCCTATCACACCGACTCGAGTTACAATTCCACTCATGCCAGCGACAGTTCCGGCTATGATCCAGTCAAAAAGGAGACTTACGATGTACAAGAAGAGAGCAGCAATCGCGAGGATAATATATCCTATCCAAGCAAAAATTTGTGTTAGACATACTCCAGGCTCAAAGCCTCCTCCTCCCATAAGCACAGGGAAACAATGATTTCCTTTGTCCTGCTCTGTAGCCGTCGCTTTTTGTGCATCTGCTTTTGCTTGAGCCTGTGCCGCGTTGCTAGTATTTACACCTTGTTGTGCTTGTTGATCGGCAATAGCGGCCATAGTACTTGCGTTAACATAGTCTTGGTTATTATTGTAATCTTCAGCTATTCCAAGAGACCCGTTAGCCTTATTGTATTCATCTTGAGTGATATTGTTAGCTTTTGTGGCGGAGTCGAGATTTGCCTGAAGGTCGGCGCGAGTCTCTGAAGCATTTTTTCCACTTTTAACATATGTATCATAGACGTAAGAACCTACTGGATTAGTAGCATATGAGGCCACATTAAATGCTTGGGTAGCAAAAGATGCTATCATTCCAGGACCTTGATCAACGGCTTGCTGCGCCGCATTCATCGCTGCGCGAGCAGCTTGTACTTGTTGACCTAGAGCCGCGACATCTTTACTAGCTTTATCAATTGCTGCCTGAGCATCTGACGCTGGATCCGCGTGGGCGATAAAAGGCATCCCAACTGTTGCGAGAAAGAATGTTGTTATCAATATGTAAGAGAGATTTTTTTTCACTTTTATTTATTATAACAAGAATTTAGTGGCTCAATGCGTTGCACTCGTCTAATTGTGACTGTATATCAGCTCCAACTGAATTAATCTGGTCCGTGAGATTCTTCATATCATCTTCAAGTGTGCCTCCTGTGTTTGAATATTGTGATTGGTAGCTATTTATGATGTTGTTGATATCAGAAACTGTAGTAGCGGCTACGAGAGCATTTCGGATTTGCTGCAGAGAATTTGCTTTTGTATCGATAATGGAGATTTCATGTTCTAAGGCGGTTTTTACTGGTTCCAATGTCGTTGAGAACGTCACTCCTGCTTCATCAATACGCGTTTGCGCCAGGCTCTTGTCACTATCTGAAAGCGGCGGGTCAAACGAAGGGTCAAGCTCATTCTGGTAGCAGGAGGTGAGCTGCCCAACAAGATCTCCTGTCTGATTTACCGTACTCAAGGCTCCAGTGTAGAGCGCTCCTCGGTTCGGATCTTTTGCTTTTGCTAAATTTTCATCTATCAGAGCAAGGCCAGGATTTCTTGTTTGTGCGAGAGTGACGAGATCTGTACCGCCGTTGATCTGATCAATGATTGAGACATTTTGTATTGTCCCGTTTTTATTTTTCTGCTGTTGTGTCGGCTGGCTAGCACCGCTAAGACCGTTTAATCCCGTAACAGCGAAATTCATAAGCTGACCCATGAGAGCATTTATGATTTCATTAATGTCGTGGACATTTTCAAGCGTGACAAGATCGCTTCCGAGCGCTTGATTCAAAGAGTCGCGGATGACAGAGCCGGGAGTAACTACGCTTGTGTGAAGGCAAGGGCCCGGCGTAGTTGTTCCGTCAGGTTTTTTCACCGATGGTCCACGTTGGTCGCACGTTGTCTTTGATTGGAATCCGGAAGACCAGCCGAGCTGGGTCTGCGCGAGCGCTTGTTCCTGGGAAATTTTGCTATCAAGGCGGTCATTGCCTGTGAGAAAAAGTCCCATTGCATTGTTTTGGGGATTTTGAGACATTTGATAAAAGCCATTCATTCCACCAGCGTAGAAATTTCCTCCAAGGAAGCTGTTTAAGTTTGTTGTATTAGAGAGTGCTCCAGTAAAATTCGGATTAGGATTGAAAGCACTATTTTGTGCAGAGAGAATAGCTTGGGCAACCATGGGGCCGTACGGTGTCTGAAGCAGGCCACTTTGAGTGATGAAGGTAGTAGTGACCGTGTTTGAAATATTTTGCATGAATCCCTTGAGGTCGGTGACGAAAGAAGGACCTCCCTTGAATCCCCTGTTTATCCACTGCACAATGCTCGTAGCAATCTGATGCACCATTCTCTCGGCGATCATCTTTGCGATACCATCAAGACTGAAAGCTTTCGTAGTTTGGGCACCTGTGTGCGCAGCTGTTTTTGCGGCGATATCTTCCAGGGTTTTTTCTTGTACCGGCACTGTTGTCCCGGTTTGTGCGGCTCCTTCGGCTTTATCAGTTGCAATTTCTGGAGCTTCCAATGCAGATACCGCTGGCCCCACTGCCCCAGCCATTAGATTTCCTGCTCCTTCCACATTGCCATCAGAAGTCGCTGGGTTATTTACTGCTGGTCCCCCAGTATAGTTAGGATCCCCAGGCATCAAGCTTGGATCGCCAGGAGGGTACAATACATCGTTTGCCACTTTTTCTTGGGCTGCCTGAGCATCTAAGTTTGCACTAGCCAGTCTTTGCTGGATATCTTCAAAGGTTGCTTGATCCGGCGGAATAATACCTTGGGCGACATCGATTTGATAAGCAGCCATTTCTTCTTTCACAGCTGCAGCATTTGCGTTTGCCGCATTGAGGGCATTTTGGTCGTCTATTGCTTGTTGTGTCGGAGATGAGTCAACAGTTGTGGTGTCTGGCGGAGTTATCGACGTTGGCTGAGAGACAGGATTTTTGTATGTTGAATCAAAATTTACAGAACTTTGAAATGCGGATGCGCTCGGCTTGGTATCGCTATTAGTAAGATAGTAAGATGCATTTGCTGTTTCGTTGATGTGATTTATCCCTCCATTTTGATAAGGGGTAATGGCTCCTGTTGCTGAGTCATAATTCACTGTCCATCCACATTGATTTGGATAAGGACAATAAGCATATGTGTAGACACCGTTACTGCCGTTGCCTGAGGTTGGAGCCACGTGCATTTCTGTTACAGAATTGCCTATCTTTACGTAGATATGCGTTGGTGGATCAGCATAGACATTTTTTACGAATCCTCCGAAAGAGGCGCAAAAAACTAATACGGAGAGTGTTAAACTGAGAGATTTTTTAAGTGAAGAATTCATTAAGGTTTCTATAGCAAGAAAAAAGAAGAAATGAACTCAAAGTTCATACTTTTCTCCGTAGATGTAAATGATTTTCTTTCCATTTCTTCGAATGAAGTTAGAAATTAACCAGCATACTTATTATACGTACTTACTGAACAGGGCGAAAGGTATAACCATACTCATTTTTACTAAAAACGACGCCATTTTTCTGAAAATAATCATTCAAGTCTCTGATAGATTGTTCCAATTCTATTTCCGCTCTACTGTAGGCCGAAAGGCTGTTTAAAGTTGTCAGCGGATCTTCAAATACCACTTTCATATTGTTTATAGATTCTGCTAAGTCTGTGAGAGCGTTTATAAAATTGAGATGGAGTACTGTGGCAGTCGGAGGAATAGATATTTTCATGCCTTGTTCGATAATTGTCCTGTAACGTGCGATGATCGGATCAAGACCGGAGAGTATTGTCTTGTCTCCGCTCGTGAGCGCTGATTGCAGTATAGAAGTTTCGTTCTCCAGTTTGGCTCTGGTGTTGGTGATAATAATTTTTCCGAGAATATTTCCGTAGTTTTTAATCGCTGCCTGGCTTCCATCCTCAAGAATTTTAAGTTCTGTACTGTCATGGTGCTTGTAGGTGGATTGGGTAATACTATTTGCCGCGAGAGTGCCAATGAGCGCACTTTTATCTGCATCGCTCATAACTCCGCTTGATGGTTTTGTTCCCAAATATTCGGCAAGAAAAGCTCGCGAAAGTTTATCAGTTGCATTCAGATTTTCATCTCCTGAGTTTTCAATAATTTTTTTTATGGCGACGGCTTTTGTGATAGTGTCATTCGGCGTCGTCCCTGTCGGCGCAGTATTAGGAATTGTCGGATCTCTTCCTTCTTTTACTTCTTCACCATCGGGTGTTCCGTCGCCATCAGTATCGGGATTATTCAGGTCTGTCTTCCATAATTTTTCTTCCCAATCTTTGAGACCATCGTTGTCGCTGTCTTTGTTTATTTCATTCTCGGCGAGCACTTGCTGGTCCTGATTTTGAGTATCTGGAGTTTTTGATGCAAAAGGATTCCAGTTTATTTTCCCGCCGAAATTTTTAAAAAAGAAAGTTCCGCCCACGATGAGTACGGCAACTATGAGAAGGATGATAATTTTATTGCTAGGACGAGTCATAATTATTTCCAAACATGAGAAACGCGTCAGAAACGCTTTTTCCTGCCTCCATTGTATCAAATAAAATCTCCTTCGCTTGTGGACAGGCTCATCTTTTTCTCTGATACAATGAGAATGATGATTTTTAAGAAAATTTTACTCAGAAAGAAAGGAATATTTATCTTTTTTCTGCTATTTCTAGGCTTTTTTTCCTTTGCTCCAAAAGTAGAAGCGGGCCACCGCATAGTTGATGGTCT
>JAQTTF010000015.1 GCA_028710915.1 Minisyncoccota bacterium
AGGCCAGCTTGCAGTAGACGTACACCAAACGCCTGAAGAGATAGTGATAAAGACAATGGTTGCAGGAGTGCGTCCAGAAGATCTCGATATCAACATCACTCGCGATATGGTAACGATCAAAGGCAAACGAGAGGGCGAACGAGGTATTTCAGATGAAAACTATTTTTCAAAAGAATTATACTGGGGCTCTTTCTCACGAACAATTCTGCTTCCTCAAGAAGTAGAGCCGGAAGAATCTGAAGCAATAGAAAAACACGGACTTCTCATCATCAAGCTTCCTAAAATAAATAAAGGAAAGCAGACAAAACTCAAGGTGAAGACAATCTAGTAAAAAAATAATCATAAAAAATCCAGGCTTAAGGCTTGGATTTTTCGTGATTTTGGTTTAAACTAGTCCCCATGCCGAGGTAGCTCAGTTGGTAGAGCATTCCCCTGAAGAGGGAAGGGTCACCAGTTCGAACCTGGTCCTCGGCACAAAAAACCTCCGCGAAAGCGGAGTTTTTGCATGACGAGGAAAGACGCAAACTGCTTTGCGTCTGGCCGGGTTCGAAAGGGTTTTCGTTATTTGCTAGAAGCAAATCGAAAACCACCTGGCTACGTGGTAGCCGAACCTGGTCCTCGGCACCAAGATAGACACTACCTCAACCCATTCAATGAATTGAATGTACTATTTGCTTTTGAATAGAGCGAAATAACCTGATTAAGATACGGCTGGAGATAATAATAGGAACCGAACGTTACTCCAATAATCACTATCCAATATATAATATGAGTGACTGTTCCCCATTGAGCGCGCCGATTCATTTTTCGAAGAAGCTGGTTGTTTTCCTGAGTGAGAGAGAAATTTTTCTCAAGAAGATTTTTTATTTCTGAATCCATACAAAAAGTATAACAAAAATAAGAAAATAAAAACAGGTTCCTCCGCTCGTTAAAAGCAAAGAAACCCGCGTATGTCTGCCCCCGCTAGAGCCGCTGATTAACTGGATCCCATGTTAAGCCGAGATGCTCGACCATAACAGCCTGGACGGAGCAAATAACGCTTTCCATCATGGTGTGAGACCAATGCTGTAGATGATCGTGTTCCACTTTCTCGCACCACAACCTTTTGAGCTGAGGACTCAAGCTCGCAGCGAGGGTCACGTTGATGGGTACCTGGTAACGTCCCACCTTTATAACCTTCACTTTGGGCGCGCCGGGCTTAATTGCCCTGCCCGACCTAACGATCGCTTCGATGAAAATGAAGAAATCATCCGGCCCCAATTCCTTCTTCGTCTGCGGATCCACTTCTTGAACCACAGACAAAGCCCTCGCGTCGAACGGTGATATCACTTCCATGCGGCCTCCCCGACTAAAATTGAACAAAACTGCGACCCCTTCGCAGCAAAGGCTGGCTGCTCCCCGCCTTCAAACAGCCAAAACTGGCTAACAGAGTATCATGATTTTTAATTAAGTCAAACTTTGTAATAAAGAATTATCCACAGGAGAATTGAGTAATTTGTGGTCAGAAAAATTTTTTGCAACTTTGGCCAGGATATCGAAACTTACAGGAGTAGTACCAAGATCGAATTTTCCGATTTTTTGTGGTCAGGAATATTTTTCTTGCCGTCGCAAGAAAAATTTCACGACCCTGACTCGCGATTTTGCCTTCTGGCAAAATAACGCTCCGTCCGGCACAAGTAGAAAAAAAGCCAAGCAGTTGGCTTTTTTTCTACTTGTGCCCCCGGCCAGAATCGAACTGACATCCAACCCTTAGGACGGGTTTGTTCTATCCATTGAACTACGAGGGCTTATTAAACTGGGTGCGAGTAGCGGGAATCGAAACTTACAGTTTCAGTACCCCGATTGGTCCGCCATTAGGCGGAGCTCAATCGGGTTTCGATTCTCGCCGGGAAGCGCCTCAGCGCTTCCCTATCCCGCACAAAATGAAAAGAGCGAAACCGCCTTTTCATTTTGTGCGGGATGCGAGAATCGAACTCGCGCCCTATGCTTGGGAAGCACATGTTCTACCACTAAACCAATCCCGCAATTTCAACGTTTAAACCAATTCCATATTTTTTCCCACCAATTTCCGCCAGAATCATCTACGACATTTGGTAAAGGCATCGGACTGTCAATAATCACTGCCATCTGTTCGCCAGCCTTTGCTACGCGAAACTTTTGCCGGATTTCTTCTTCTACTCCGCTTGGAGAACTTAATTTTTTGATTTCAGAGGTAAGATAATCGTTTCTTTTCTGCAGATCATCAAGCTGTCTCTCTGTTAATTCCAAATTCTGTTGGCTTTCTTTTTCCTTTTGATATACACCCCAAGTCGCTCTTCCAACAAAAAAGATTGCCAGACAGAGCACAAAAAGGGTTGTCTTCGAATACAGGATTCTCTTGAATTTCCTTTTTTCCTCAAGCGGAAGCATAGATTTTTTACAAGAAACACTGTATACTATATACTAATTTATATGCTTTTGCACAAAAAAAATCGGAAACTCGTAGGCACTATTTGGACCATTCTCGGAATCTTTGTAATTTTAAGCATGGTGCTTCTCTACTCTGTGCCGTTCTTCCGTTAGATTCTATTTCATCATTTTGAGGAATACCTCGTGTGAAATATCAACGCTCCCGCGAGCCTTCATTTTTTTCTTTCCTTTCTTCTGTTTCTCGCGAAGCTTCATCTTTCGAGTAATATCTCCGCCATACATATGCTGGGTCACGTCTTTTTTCATAGCCGTAAGGGTTCGCGAGGAAATAATTCTTCCCATCGCTTTGCCCTGAATTTTTGTGGTAAACATCTGTCTTGGCAATACAGAAAAGAGCTTTTCGACAGATTTCTCCGCCTCCTCTTCTACTCGTCTATGTGATACGACGCGAGTAAAGGCGATCACAGGCTCATCAGCAACCAAAATATCAAGCCGAGTAACATCTGCATCACGATACCCTTCGATCTCATACGAAAGCGAAGCATACCCCGAAGAAACGCTTTTCACTTCATCAAAAAAGTTCCGCATGAGCTCGCGAAGCGGCATCTTCACAGAAATGGAGCTTCGTCCCTCTCCGAACGTTTCTGTATCCCCCACTTCGGCTTCGTGCTCAAAAAGAATTTGCATAAGCGGGCCCAAATATTGCGAAGGGGTGATAATACGGAGATTCACCCACGGCTCTCGGACTTTCAAAACATTCCCATCATCTGGGAAAAATGACGGCGAATAAATCATTTCTGTTTTGCCATTTTTAAGCGTCACTTCGTACGTGATCGAAGGAAGTGTCACCACAAGTTCAAGCTGGAATTCTCTTCGAAGCCGTTCGGTAATAATTTCCAAGTGAAGCATCCCAAGAAACCCACATCGGAATCCTCGTCCCAAGGAACCAGAAGATTCCTCCTCATGAGAGAACGAAGAATCAGAAAGTCGAAGCCTTGAAAGTGCCTGTCGAAGCTGATCAAAGTTATCCTGGCTTTCGGGATAAATAGACGCCCAAACCACCGGTTTTGGCGTAAAATAGCCAGGCAGAGCCGGTAAAGGCCTCTTTTCGAGGGCTATAGTGTCTCCCACAGAGGCGATGCCCGGTTTCTTGATTCCAGTCACTATATAGCCAATTTCCCCCGCAGAAAGCGATTCTCGAGGTTCTTCTTCCGGACCAAATATGCCGACCTCAAGAGCAATAAATCTCTCATCTGCAGCACGAAAAATAAGCGAAGAATTTTTAGAAACTTTCCCGTCCATAACCCGAACATAGACTATGACCCCACGATGATTGTCGTATTGAAAATCAAAAACAAGCGCGCGGAAATTATCTCCAGGAAATTCTTCTTTCGGCGACGGAATTCTTCGAACGATTTCAGCAAGTAAATCTTCTGTCCCTTGTCCTGTACGTCCACAAACTTCAAGCACTTCATCTTCCGAGATTTGAAGAAGGGTAGCAAGCTCTTTTTTTACTTCGGGAATTCTTGCAAGAGGAGAATCTACTTTTGTAATAACGGGGATAATAGTAAGTCCTGATTCTCTCGCCATCGAAAGAGTCGTCAAAGTTTGTGCTTGTACGCCTTGTGTAGAATCAACAAGAAGAAGCGAGCCTTCGACAGCCTTAAGGGCGCGAGAAACTTCATATGAAAAGTCGATATGCCCCGGAGTGTCGATAAGATTCAAAATGTATTTTTCTCCGCCGAGTGAGTATTCCATTCGCACCGGCTGCATCTTAATGGTAATCCCCCGCTCTCGCTCAAGCTCCATAGAATCGAGCACTTGATCCTGCATTTTGCGCTTTTCTATCGTTCCAGTAATTTCCAAAAGCCGATCGGCAAGCGTCGATTTCCCGTGGTCTATATGAGCGATGATGCTGAAATTTCTAATATGCTTCAAGTCCATAGACTGGAATACTATCAGAAAATCAGGAATTTTTCAGCTTTTTAAAAGAGACAAAAATTATAAAGGAATTTCTTCAGAAACAATATCTTTTGTTTTCCAGAATTTCTTG
Organism: Minisyncoccota bacterium; assembly: GCA_028710915.1. GTDB lineage: Bacteria > Patescibacteriota > Minisyncoccia > Phycocordibacterales > JAQTLZ01 > JAQTLZ01. The sequence goes on from JAQTTF010000015.1 coordinate 4,463, forward strand.
TGAAAAGTACTCCACACTTCTTCAAGCTCTACGCTTCCAAGAAGCTTAAGTATCAAAACACAGACAACAATACCGATTATACCCGCCAGAAATCCTTGGAGAAAAACTCCTAAAAGAGTATTGAGAGAGAATATATTACTGAATATTCCGAGAAAGATATATGATACCGCACCCATCATAATTGAAGCGGAAAGGCTCTGGAAAAGAGTTTGGAAGACAGGTTTGGTAAATGCGGGGAAATCAAAACTAAAATCAATCCAGTGGATAATCATATTGATTGTTATCCCGATAGAAAATGCAAGCGGCAAAACCAATACAGATGTTCCGGAAAGCCCGTCGACACGAAGGAACACTTCGACAAAATGTCTTAAAAGCGATTCGGTAAGGAAATATTGGGAAAGAAAATATGCAGAGAGAACTACGGCTCCGGCGCTCAAAAAATTAATGATGAGAGGCTTTATTGTCTTTCCACGAGCATAATATGAACGCACAAAAAGGAGCATAAGACTTTGAGAAATAGTAGAAAAAGCAAAAAGTGCGAGACTGGCGGCAGTAAGGCGAGTATCGTTCCAATCAAAATGTCCCGTACCCAAAATGACACGGACAATCTGAGCGCGGATGACGATGAACAAAACAGCGACCGGCACAGACCAGAAAATAATATGCTTCGCAGAGGTGATCATCTGATCGAGAAATTCACTTTGATTTCCTGAAGCAAAAGAACGCGTAAGCGCAGGGAAAGCAGCGAGAGAATAGCTCACTCCGATAATTGAAAGCGGAACCGACTGGAGATTAAACGAAAAATTAAAAATTGATACCGAACCGGCCGACATAAACGAAGCGAGAGAAATCAAGAAAAATTCGGCGATTTCATTTGAAGAAGCGGTGAGCGTTCGCGGGATAGACAGGAGAGCCACTTCTTTAATTGATTGAAAATGAACTCGGAGCGATAACCTCGGAAATAATTTATGCTCTACAAGAAACGGAATCTGAATTGCCATATGGAGAAATGCTCCAAAAACGACTCCATACGCAAGCCCCACAAGACCAAAAATAGGATACAAAACAAGGACGCCTAGAATAATGCCGATATTGTAAAAAATCGGGCTTAACGCGTAGAGAAAAAATCTTTTATGCACTTGGGTAATGCTCGCGAAAAAATTTGAAATACCGAGGAAAATGGGAGAGAGAAGCACAATACGAGTCATCGAAACAAGTGTAATTACATCTTGACCATGGAAACTGGGGAAAAAAATATGGATAAAATAAGGGATAAGAAAAAATGCAACACCGCTTACAACAACAATAAAAATAAAGAAAGCGGAAAAAACAGCATCAATAAACTTTTTCCCTTCTGCCTCCCCTTTCTCTAATCTCTCTACGAGAAAAGGGATAACAACGGAAATAGAAACTACTGAAGCAACAGATGCGAAGATAAAATCGGGAATTCGAAAAGAAACATAGTAGAGATCAAGGCTATGGCTCGCGCCGAAAGAATACGCAAAGAGACGGTCGCGGAAAAGTGCGAGTACTTGAGAAAGAAAAGCGAAAACTCCCAAAAGATAGGCTGCCTGATGGAGTCCTGTAATTTCTCGATGAATAAATCGTAAGATATTCTTTACCATTCTGTCTGGCAGTATTTTAATGACTCATATCATCCAAATGGATCTATTTCTTTGGAGTCGGTGTTGGTGAAGTTTTTGGAGCTATGGGCGCGGTTAATCCTGGCTTCCCCGCTTTCAAATTCTTAAGAATAGTAGCAACATCTTGATTGTCAGGATTCGTCCTTTGCACTTCGGTAAATTGAGTAATTGCATCGTTTGTCCTGCCTAGTTTGTCATAACTTAAACCTAGGAAATATCGGGCGTTGGCATAGGCAGGATCAATGATGACTGCCCGCTCCAATACGCTGACAGCACTGTCATATTTCTTGGCGTTGTAATACAAGACGCCGAGCTGAAAGAAAATTTGGGAATTATTTTGAGAAATTATTGCCGCAGATTCAAAGTCAGGAATTGCAGAAGCGATATCGCCCTTTTGGACTTCAGCTTGCCCTCGAAATACATAACCATCCAGATAATTTCTCTTCAAGTTCAGTGACTTTCCGACGTAATCCAAAGCGCCCGTATAATTGCCATTAGTAAGCTCAAGCCTTCCCAAGAGAAGCGGGATCGAAGGACTCTTCGGATTGAGCGCTACTGCTTGTATATATGCAGCCCGAGCTGTCTCATAGGCGCCGGAAATTTTAAGCGGAATGAGAGAAGAATACAGATTGCCGCGCAAAACCCAATTTTTGTAATCTGTCGGATTGGCCTCCAGAGCTTTATCGGCAGAATTTAAAGCCTCCTGAAGCGCTGCCTTGAAGTTTTTCTGGAAATCATCGCTCGAAAGCTTGTCACTCGTATTTTGCACAGCGAGAATTTTATTGAGTCGAGAAACGCCGATATCGGACAAGGCTCGATAATAAATATCATCTGGAGAAAGCGCTGCTGCATGGACAATATAGGCCTCCGCGGTATCAATATTTCCAGTCGTATTAAATGCGTCAGCTCCTTTTTGGAAATAGCTCATGGCAACAAACTTCTTCCCGTAGACAAATCCGAGAAACACCGCAAGAACAATAAGGAGTACAGAGAGAATTTTGACAAAAAGAGTTGATTTGCTAGAACCTGCGAAAAGGTCTTTCTTTTCAATAATACCGATACTAGAGAGGGCGCCAAGAAACAAACCGCTAAAGAGAAAACTCAACGCAAATGTTGCGATACTAGGAACATAGAATATATTGAGTGCCCAAAGATAAAGAGAAACAACAAAAGAAGACAAGATAAAGTAGCGGATGAGAGGATCTTCCGGCAGAAGCCGAAGAGATCGAACTCCCCTTCTTACAAAAAATACCAGAAATGCAATCCAAGACAGAAACCCCAGAATTCCTATTGTCACAAGCGAAGAAAGGACAAACCCGAAACCGTAGACAAAATCTGTATCCCAAAAGACACTGTTATTTACTGAATCGGGCTTAGACAAAAGCCACTGATTCACAAAACGATTTGGTCCAATTCCGAAGAATGGCTTTTCTTTCAAAACAGAGACTCCGAGATCATACGTAGTTTGGAGTGATGGCCTGACTTCAAGGTTTTGTATATGGAAGCGGCTAGTAAGCATGCTCCCTATTGAATCAGAAAAAAAGATGCAAAGAATCGCGAGAACCATGACAATCACAGAAGGAAGGAAAGAGCGGACCATTCTCTTTACCTTTCCAAAAGGAGCAGAAAAAGTTTCTTCAGAAAAAGAGGATGTCCCCCCTTTCATACTTTGTTTATCAACAAAACCAGCAAGGAAAAGAAAGAGGGCTGAAGAAATTCCGAGAATAGCCCAAAGCATGGCAAAATTTACAAGGAATACGACAAAAAGAGAGAGAGCGAGAGCAAGAATAATAATTCGCTTTAAAAGCGGAGAAGAAGGGATGAGTTCGAGAAAGAAGACCGAAAGAAGAGCTATCGCGCCGGCAAATACTCCAAGATCGTTCCATTTCCCGATAAGATTCGATGTCGCATCTCCAAATATATGAAAAGAAAGAATACCCGGACCGCCGAGAAGACGAATAATCTGAAAAAGAAATACGACAATAAATGAAGCGAGGAGTGCGATATAGAAATGAAAAATGGCTTTTTTCGTACGAAATACGATCGAAGCAAGAAAAAAGAGAAGCGAGAAGACAGCGAGAGAACCAAACGTGTCTATTTCAGGACCGATGCCAAAAAGAGATTGTTTTACAAACCCAAGAGATGAGATAAGAGTAAAGAGAAGGACGAGAGCAAGAAACAAGAAAGAATAATCCTTAAGATACGAAATTTTCTTTTCTTGCAGAGAGTGAATAGCCCAAGCAATAAAGGCTAGGATCGTACAGAACACCAAAAGGATGTGTTTGCTAAACTGAAATGTTGAGAGAGAGGCAGGTAAGAAAAATATGGGAAGCAGAAATGTAAGCCCAAGGAGGAGAAAAAAAGGGGCTTTCTCAAAAAAAGGAGAAACTTTTGGTGAATTTGGGATCATAAGATATAACGCTCGCTAAAGGTAACGAATATAACGAATAATAGAACTATTATATAAAAGAAATAGAGAACTAACAAATAGCGTACGTGGAGAAAGCTTTAAAATACAGAGACGAGAAATTTATTTGCAATACTGCGTTTTTTATAGTATAATTTCTTAGCCTTTATGTCGGGCAGACGCTCGTTCTGGAAGGATCGGGAGGAAAGTCCGAACACTGGCCTCGCTTCGGCGAGACAGAATGGTAGTGGGTAACGCCCACCCAAGGCAACTTGCGAGGTGCGAACAGTGACGGTCGAGACTGAAAAGTCGAGACCGCCCCGCCCTTTCTTTCGAAAGGGCGGGGCGAACTCTCACAGTAATGTAGGAGGTGCAACGGCTAAATCCTTACCACAGTGCAAGGCCGTGCTCATTGAAAAATGAGAGTGCCGCTTGAGGATGTTGGTAACAACATTCCCAGATAAATGTCTGCACATCTTTCGAAAGAGAGAGGACAGAATTCGGCTTATAGGCACAAAGGTATGAAAAGCCCCGCGAAATCCGCGGGGCTTTCCTTTTCTAATTTTTTTTCAAAAATGTGATGGCTCGTTCAAAACAAATTTTAAACCAATAGGTATATTTCTCCGGATTTTTCTTTACATCCTCGCGCAAAGCTTTTCGAGACATCCACCTGAAATCTTCAGCTTCTTCGGGATTGGGAGAAATTTTTCCGTCATACATTCCCATAAATACATGATCAAATTCATTTTCAGTAATTCCATGATCAAGCTCCGCACGGTAGGTAAATGTGAAAATTTCTTTGAGCGGACAATCAAATCCCATCTCAAGATTAAGACAACGATGCGCAGCGGATTCATTCTCCTCTCCCGGATCTTGATGTCCACAACAGGCATTTGTCCAAAGTCCTCCTGAATGGTACTTTTCTTTGGCGCGCCTTTGGAGAAGCATCTCGCCTTTTGAGTTAAAAATGAAGATAGAAAGACAGCGATGGAGCTTCCCCTCAAGATGCGCTTTGAGTTTCTCTTCCTCACCCACTTGCTCGTCTTTTTCGTTTACCAGTATAATATGTTTTCCCATAGGAAAGAGTATTTTACCGCGATAAGCTTGAAAATACAAAATATAGCATTATGGCCCAAATTCAACAGCCAAATATAGAAGAATTGAGAATGAGATCAGGCAGAAGTGCCGATCTAATGCGCCTTTTTGCTTTTCTTTTGGCATGTTTCCTCTGTATTTTGATACTTCGAAAACTCTACCTTTCAAGAGAGTACTTCTCTCTGTTTTATTTTCTTATGAGTCTCGTTTTGAGCGCGCTTGTTGCCGATTTTATTTCCGGCGTTGCACATTGGACTTTTGACACATGGGGTTCCGCAAAAACATTCATTGTGGGACCGCTTTTTATTCGGCCATTTCGCGAACATCACGGAGATGAGAAAGCCTTTACGCATCACACCTTTCTTCAGACATCATCAAGCGGATCATTTACCGTTATTCCTTTTCTCTTCATTATTCTGTTTCTTCCGCTCGAGGGAATGTTCTCTTATGCTCTTTTATTATTTCTCTTTTTTGTAACAACCTGGATTTTTCTTACCAATCAAATCCATAAATGGGCTCACATGGAGACTCCTCCTGCCCTTATCGCATTTCTCCAAAAAATACATATTCTTCTCCCCAACGAGGCGCATCATATTCATCACATCGAGCCGTTCACGCAGTCGTATGCAATTACAAACGGCTGGACCAATCCTTTTTTCACCAAATTCAAATTTTTCACAAAGCTTGAAAAAATTATTATGAAAATCACAGGAGCAGTCCCCCGAACTGATGATATTGGAATTGAGGCGGCAAGAGAGGTCATGGCAAAAGAGAAATAAAAGTTTTCTCAATTACACAGTGCGGAGAGAGGGATTCGAAACTTACAGTTTCAGTACCCCGATTGGTTATTTTATTTCGCTTCGCTCATAAAATAAGCTCAATCGGGCTTCGAATCCCTCGCGAAAGCTCTCCCAGAGCTTTCTTCTCTCCTTGCTAAAAATTTTCAATTTTTACTGGCGGAGAGAGAGGGATTCGAACCCTCGATACCCTTTCGGATATACTACCTTTCCAGGGTAGCCCGTTCGACCGCTCCGGCATCTCTCCAATATTTTATACGACAGTTAGATTACCACACTGGACGCATTCTTGCGAAATAAATTATCCATATAGGTCACCAAGTTGAACATATTCTGCAATTCATCTCTCTTGGTAATAACTTTCGGAGCATAGATATAGAGATGATTCCCCGAAAATTCAAAGCTGAAATCGCGTGCTCGATCGATAAGATCGGCCATAACGTCAGGCGTGAATATCTGATAGGCCTCCTGCTCTCGCCCTTTCGGCACCCTTAATTTGAAATATTTATTGAAATCTCCCTCAAGCTGAACAGTCTCGTCTCCGGAAAACCAATCGGACACAGCTGTCGTCTGTTCATTTGAAAATAAAAGTATATTCGGCACTGGATTATTGAGCGTAACTTCAAATACCGTGTATGAATACGTGTGCGAATTTTTACCGTATCCAATAGTAAAACGAAAAGAAAAGATCCGCATGGGCAGATTATCTTGTGTACCGCTCAAGACATCGAACAGGGATTGGCTGTGTCCAGTTTGGAAAAGCTTGCCGTTTACAGATTCCATAGTACTAGTCTCTGCATAATCAAATCCAATCGACGCACCAAATTGCTTTGTAAACTCACGTTTGATCTTTGCTTGCACCTGCTGATACCCGAACGCGCAAAGCATTATCGGAATAGCACAGAGCCGGAGGTCAAGACCAAAAGTTATAATCCCGACGATTGAACCAATAATGATAATTCCGAACAATGCTACGTATGTCTTATCGTTTTTAAGGATATATGTTTCAGTACTTTTGCTCACATCCTCAATAATCGGTTCTGTTTCGTTCATAAGATAATGAAAATAAATTTAAGATTTTCCACCCATAAGCGCCGAGATCCTGTCTTCAATCGGGGGATGGGTCTGGAATAATTTTGAAAGCCATGACAAAGAACCATGCTCGGGTCCGAATGGATTTGAAATAAAGAGATGAGCAGTTGCATTGTTTGCATGTATCATCGGCTGATCATATTGGCCAATTTTCTGAAGGGCCGACGCAAGACCCTCCGGATAGCGAGTCAAAAGTGCGCCGGAAGCATCTGCGAGAAATTCCCGCTTCCTTGAGATCGCAAGCTGGATTAAAACTGCGGCAATTGGCGCAAGAATAGAAAAGATAAGTCCAATAAGAAAAATAATAAGACCAGCCTCTCCCCCATCTCTGCTGTCCCTTCGGCGTCCGCCTCCGAAAAATGCCATTCGTCGAAACATGCTAGCAAGAAGCGCGATAAGCCCAACCAAAACTACCACAACTGTAGAAAGCAAAATATCCCGATTCCCAATATGAGAAAGTTCATGCGAAAGCACTCCTTCAAGCTCTGTCTTGGTCATTGTCCTAAGAAGTCCGCTCGTCACAGCTATTGCGGCGTGATTCTTATCGCGTCCGGTTGCAAAAGCATTCGGTGCCGGATCATCTATCACATAGAGCCTTGGCATCGGCAGTCCAGCAGTGATAGAAAGATTTTCAACAATATCCCACAGTTGAGGAGCTTGCGACTTTTCAATCGGTTGCGCGCGAGCAGAAGCGAGAGCAATTTTGTCCGAATACCAATAGCTCACGATATTCATCCCGATACTGAAGATAATGAAAAAGTACAGAATGGCAATATCGTTGTAAACATACGAAAAAATATACCCAAAACCGATCAAGACAACAAGAAAAAGCGTCATGAGAAACCATGTTTTTCTGACATTGTTCGATTGTTGCGTATACAGTGTTGCCATAGATAAAATTCGCCAGCCCCAAGCTCTTGTATCTTTTTTAAAAAAGAAAACTAGAACTTTACTTCGACAGGATTTCTGGCTGCGGCGTCCGCATCAGCAAGTTCGAAAAGATCCATTTTAGCGAAATGGCCGGCATTTGCGATTACAGAATTAGGGAACGATTCGATTGAAGTATTAAGGTCTCGAACAGTACCGTTGTAGAATCGGCGGGCCGCTTGGATCTTGTCCTCCGTATCAGAAAGTTCTCCCTGAAGTGAAAGAAAATTTTGATTGGCTTTCAAATCAGGATAAGCTTCTGCGACTGCAAAAACCGATTTCAATGCTCCTGCCAACACATTTTCTGCTTGAGCCTTAGCTCCAGGCGTTCCCGCAGAAAGCGATGCTGCTCGAGCATTCGTAACATTTGCGAACACGCTATTTTCATGTGTCGCATAACCTTTAACCGTGTTTACGAGGTTCGGGATAAGATCGTATCTGCGTTTGAGCTGGACATCGATATCAGACCAGGCTTCTTTTGCTTGGTTCGTTAGCCTGACAAAACGATTGTACGCAAGTACAGCCCACAAAACCAAGAGCACAACGACAATCAATAGAATAAACATAATAGTGCGAGTTATTATTAACGCCTCCATTCTAGCACTTCTCTCAAAACAGCGAAACTAGACTATCAGAAAATTACAAGAAACTGATCGAAGAAACCATTCCTTTAAATATGCTATTTATAGTATCTGCATCAAAGGATCGAATAGTGCCTGGATCATAGTTACCGATATTCCCGCTATGAAGGAACAGTTTCACTCCATAACACGTACCGTTATGGATTGTTGTATATGCAGTTTCCTCATAAAGATTTCCCACTGCAGCATCAGCCGAAAAACCTCCGGTCCAATAGATTCCATTTGACTGGATATCCGCAGGTTTAGGAGACGGTCCCCCTCCCTGATCCAAAAAATCACCCGGAGTACATTGTACTTCTGCTTTCGTTTCGACGCTTATATAACTCTCTTTTGAAAGATTTGTTCCTGCGGTAAATGAAGAAGGAAAATTAAAAAAGATTCCATAAAAAGGGTCCGTACCGTTCAGCGGATTTTTCCCGCTTTCATTTACGAAAAAGTTGCTTGGATATTGGATAGTATACCCAGACTCATCGCTTCTATATTCAAGAAATGATACGGGTTTTGCCGGGGACGGAGTCGGAAGAGTCGGAGAGAAAAATGAAAGTGTTCCGAGTATTTGCTGCAAGTAGAGATGCCCCTCTTCTGTTTGAACGTTGAAATTCGGATTCGTCCAATCAACCCCGCGCGAGATGAGAGAAAAATCGTAAATACCAGTCGGGCGTACAGCATAATAATGAAGCGTCAAAACTCCTTCAAAAAGGCCGGTCTTGATGAAATAGAAGCTATTTTCGCCGATTGTTACATTTTTAAATTCAGCAAATGATTTTGGATTTGCCCCGCTTCCATCGTAATAAGTATTTTGTATGAGCACATTTTGAAAATCAGAATCTGAATCGGCAATTTTCAGCACTCGTATCTCGGCATTATTTGCTGATTTGAAATCAACAATCGCACCACTGCCAGGAGCCAGAGAGAGCGACATCGGGTATGTAAGTGAAAAGCCGTATTGCTTATTTTCATACGAAAGATACTTCGATTCACCTTGAGGAGAAGGAAGTGAGTTGCCTTCAATTGTATCTGCATCGGTACCGCCACTCGTCTGTGGAGCAGGTGTCTGTATAGCAGAATGAGTGGATATGTAATACCCCGCAAGTCCTCCGATGAGAAGCGCGGCCACAATAACAACGACAATTGCTGAATTTTTGTTATTCATAAAAATAATTATTTTACAAATCTTAAAGTAGAAACAATCGCATCAAAGATTTTTTCGTTCTCAAGACTATATGACATACCCATTCTACTTGGTTGATTCGGGTGGCTAAGGTTATCCCATGTTATCTCAATAGAGTCTTTTTCTGAAGTTCCCCTTTTCCCGTAAATACTCTTCGCTATTGTCGAACCATCAGAAATCGGGATTCGCGTTGTTATCACTGAAACACTATCCGCGTAAAAGACCTCGGGAGCGGGAGTATTTATTCCCATTACTATTTTACCATCTTTTTTGAAAGTGGTATTAAAAAGCAATGTTGTTAAATTATTATTTTCTTCAACTGTCCAATCGCTCGGATACTTGAATGAAAACCCGAATTGAGCATTTTGATACGTTTTTTCATTAGATGCCTTCATAGAAGAGGTGGCCGCAGTTTGAGTTGAGGTCATTGTCGTATTAGAAACATTTTGATTTTGTTGTGATTTATTTGAATTCAGCAATAGGGGTTTTTGATCTTTTTTCACCAAAAAATACCCGACCACTCCTCCGATGAGAAGAGCGAGAACAAAGGCGACAGCAAGAGGAGCAAACCCGCGAGACATATTTTTATATTTTAATTATTCATCTCCCAAATGCATTGCGATCGCTACCGCCAAAGAAAGAAATGCTACGTGCTCTAGCGCATCGAATGTCATTACTCCTGTAACCAAAATAACTCCGACTATCCAAAGACTTGCGTAAAGAGCGACCCATGACACTTTCTTACCGAGAACAAGCAAAATTGCTACTATTCCGTCGCTGATCCCGATGAATGTGACAAATGCGGCAGCACTGACAGGAATAATCTTGAGCACAAACGAGCCTGAAACGGCATCCTTGAAATCGTCCGGTGATAAAAATGCGGTCAAAGAATTTGCCAAAAAGGCACACGCAAGACCCAGGCGAAGGAGAAAAGAGTGAGTTAAAAGTTTTTTCATAAAAAATGATGAATTTATAATGAAATTATTATACCACAGCACAAAACCGCTTAAGAGCGGTTTTGTGCTGCTTTTTATTCACACCCTAATACCCCATTCCTGGCATTCCCCCGCCCATACCAGCACTATGATCTTCTTTCTTTTCTTCTGGCTCGTCGGCAATTGCCACTTCTGTCGTAAGAAGAATTGCAGCGGCTGATGCTGAATTTTCAAGTGCTGTCCGAGTTACTTTCACAGGATCGACAATCCCCGCTTTGATCATGTCGTCTACATATTCACCTTTCAAGGCGTCAAAACCGAAATTCATTTTCTTTGCAAATGCGAGAGCAGAAATAGAACCGTCTTTGTTTCTATCTTTACTATCAGCAAAAGGATTTTTTACTTTATCAATAATAACCGAGCCGTCTCCGTGTCCGGCATTAATCGCAATTTGTCGAAGCGGCGCTTCAAGAGCATTGAGTACAATATTGAATCCGATTTTTTCTTCATCTGTAGGAAGTGCTGCCATGTGAGAAAGCTTTCTCAAAGTTTGAATATAAGCCACTCCTCCACCGGCGACAATTCCCTCTTCAATAGCGGCTTTTGTGGCATTCACTGCATCCTCAATCTTTAGTTTCAAATATTTCATTTCAGTCTCTGTCGAAGCACCTACTTTGATGACCGCAACTCCGCCGGAGAGCTTTGCAATTCTTTCTTCAAGCTTATCTTTATCATATTTTGAATCGGAATTATCTTTTTGTTTCTTGATTTGCGCAATTCGAGCATCAATATCGCTTTTCTTTCCCTTTCCTCCCACAATTGTCGTCGTGTCTTTTTTAGCAATTACTTTGCTTGCTCGTCCTAAAACTCCAAAATCTACAGCTTCAAGTTTTGCGCCGGTTTCTTCCGAAATGACTTTTGCTCCGACAGTAACAGCAATATCAATAAGCTGTTCCTTTTTTGAATCTCCATATCCCGGAGCTTTGACTGCGAGAATATTAAATGCACCTCGAAGCTTATTCAAAACAAATGTCGTAAGAGCTTCACCGTCCACATCTTCAGCGATAATCACGAGCTCTTTCTTTCCCGTCTGCGCGAGCTTTTCGAGAAGTGGCAAGATCTCTTTCACCGTTGAAATTTTCTTGTCAGTAATGAGAATCGGCGCATCAGAATAATCCGCTTCCATTCTTTCAGCGTTCGTCACCATATAAGGAGAGACGTATCCTTTATCAAACTGAAGTCCTTTTACCACTTCAGATTCAATACCAAGAGACTGTGATTCTTCTACCGTCACCACTCCGTCCTTTCCAACCTTCTCTATAGTATCTGCAATAATGCCCCCCATCTCTTCTGATTCGGCAGAAATGGTTGCGACTTGCTTGATCTCTTCTTTAGTTTTGATCGGTTTGGAAATTTCTTTGAGAGCTTTCACCACAGCATCTTTTGCCTTTTCAATTCCCATTCGCACTCCCATCGCATTCACCCCCATAGTAGTATGCTTCATTCCTTCGGCGATGATTGCTTGGGTCAGAATAATAGAAGTGGTGGTCCCATCTCCGGCGACATCATTTGTTTTGGAAGCAACTTCTTTCACGATCTCCGCTCCCATATTTTCAAATTTATCTTTGAGCGTGATTTCTTTTGCGATCGAAACACCGTCGTTCGTGATCGTTGGCGAACCGTAGCCTTTATCAAACACA
>JAQTTF010000059.1 GCA_028710915.1 Minisyncoccota bacterium
CTAACTGAACCGGAAATACGTATTTCAGCCGTACCATATTTCTTCAACAATAATGATTCTCTCACTTTTTCCTGGAGCGCCAATGGAGAGCCGTTCACTAGTGGCCAAAGCCCCGACGGCAAGAGCATACTTTTACGCCAAGACGGACAAACGGGTAGCGCGCTTATTTCTCTTACAGTAAAAAATAATGCCTCATTCCTGCAATCTGCGCAGACGCAAACCTCCCTCCTTCTTCCAAATATCGCAAAGACGACCGCAACTTCGATCTAAATTATGAAAAAACTGAAACTAAAAATCATTCTTTGCGCTCTTTTCTTTGTCTTTGCATCCAGTATCGCAAATAACGCGCAGGCAACACCGACAAATCCGAATGATCGGGGCTTTTTTGAACAAGGCAATTTCGTATACCAACCACTTGCGCCGATTCCCGGGGTACAAACCGGGGGAGGTTTAACACCTGTCAATCTTGAGGATTATCTCGGGAGTCTTTTCAAAATAGGAATCGGACTATGCGCCGTATTCGCTGTTCTTATGATCGTTATTGGAGGTCTTGAATATGTGATGACAGACAAAATTGCGAGCAAAGAAGACGCCAAGACACGAATAACAAATGCTCTCGTTGGCCTTCTCTTGGCTCTTTCGTCATATATACTCCTCTATACTATTAATCCTGAACTGGTAAAGCTTAATTTTCTAAAATCGAGTTCGAACCCAAACGCAAGCATTGGTCCCGCCGTTGACACAGGAAACCAGACAAAAACAGTTGATGCGCCTGCACAAAATCCAAGCGATAAGATTAACCTTCCACAAGGAGCGCCAGATATTGGAGCGCATCCCGCATAAAATTCACAGATAATACTCATGAACAAAAAAACCCTTATTCTTATACTTGCAGTGCTCCTTATCGGAGGAGGCATCGGTTATTATTTTTATGCGAAAAAAACCGCAGTCCTGGTCCCCCCAAATAATCCCGGACAATTCGCTTTCGGGAATCAAGTGAACAATGCTGTCCCAAGTCCCGGAAATACCCCTTCAGCTACGGCAATCATTGATACTTCTTCAAACGAAGCGGCACAGCAAAATCAAATATCCCTGCAGAAACTCAATCCGGTATCAATCAACGCTTCCAACATCATCATCGCAATGACTGGGGGAGTCGTCTTTGACTCGGGAACTTCAACTGTTGTCCGGTATATGGAACGAGGAACTGGGCACGTCTTTGAACGAGCGTTCGCAAGTACAACAGCGATGGGACACGCAACAGAAATTTCGAACACCACGATTCCGAGAGTGCAAGAAACGCTTTGGATGTCATCGGGAGATTCTCTTCTTGTCAGATACGCGAAGGAGGGTTCGGATGAAATTGACACATTCTACGGCAAACTTACTATCGCGACATCTTCGGAAAGCGAGCTGGGCAGTATCGACGGAAATTTCTTGGATACAAATATTGATCAACTTACGCTTGGAGGGAAAAATAAAATATTTGGAATGGAAAGCATCGGGGGACAAGGGGTCGGTTTTATTTCAAATCCTGACGGCAAAAAACAGACGACCATTTTCAAATCCCCCCTGACAGAATGGGTGCCGGAGTGGCCCAAAGAGGGAACAATCACCCTTACCACCAAAGCATCTTCGCAGGCACCCGGATTTTTGTTCTTTGTAAACACCGCGAACGGGAATCAGAAAAAAATCCTGGCGGGGATAGCTGGGCTTACAACCCTCACAAATTCCGATACTTCCTACGTTCTTTACTCCGAATCCAGGCCTCAAGGATTTGCCCTCAATACGTTCAACGTGAAGACGGGGGACACGAACCTCGCTCCAATCCAAACTCTTCCTGAAAAATGTTTGTGGAGCAAGCGTGACGTGACAAGCGTCTGGTGTTTGGTTCCAAGATCCCCAATACCCGCGAATTATCCTGATGATTGGTATCAAGGAAAGGTTTCTTCTTCAGATAATATCTGGAAATTCAATGTAAAAACAGGAGAATCGGAACTTCTCGTCTCAATAGATAACGGCATCACTGTCGATGGAATTCATTTGTTCACCGATAAAGCGGAAAGCCATCTTTTCTTCACGAACAAAAGGAATGGGGTCCTGTGGGCTTTTGACTTGAAGTAAAAACGTATAACGCGAAACGTGTAACGAAATTAGGAAATAGATTTTGTGTCTTCAGTTACGCGTTATACGCTACACGTTACACAATCACTTTGGTTTGACGTATTTAATAACAACTCTTCGTTCTTTGCCTTCTCCTACAGATTCGGTCGTAATGTCTGAAATGTTTGCGAGCGCTTCATGCACCATCATTCTCTCGTAGGCTGGCATCGGAGAGAGTTCTACCCCAGTTTGCAGGGTGCGCGCTCGATCCACCAACACCTGAATCTTTGCGTACATCTCTCTTACTTTTTGATCCTGGTAGCCATTCACATCAAGGGAGAAGGCTACTCTGCCCTCCAGAGAAAACTTTTTCTCGACAATTTTTCTTACAATATGAGCGAAGGCAGAGAACGTCTCCCCATTTTTCCCAATAAGAAGCCGGGCATCTTTCGTTGAAATAAGAAATTTCGGCTCCAATGAAGTTCCAACCACTTCAATGCGTTCTACCGGCAGAGCCATACGGGACAAAAGTTCTTCCACTATTTTTTTAATATCGTCTGCGTGCATATCATTTATTTTTTTCGAATTTCCTGAACAATACTAAAAAGATTGTTGGTAATCCAGTAGAGAGCGACTGCTCCAGAGAATCCGTACGCGAAAATGCCGATCATTGCCGGCAACATATATTTCATCTGCAGGCTCATCCCCTTTGAAAATTCGTCTTGAAAAGAGGCCTTTTTTGTTTCCCCGTCTGGAGTTTTCGCGGGGATCGCCATAGGAAGAGTGTATTTCGCCTGAAAAAACTGGCTTACCGCCGCAAGGAGAGCAAGTATGATATTTTTCGTTTTTGCAATATCCAAAAACCCCAGGAAATGGAGGCTTATGGTTCCTGGAATATGGATAAAGGAATAGAGGAGGCTTCCATCCACCACCGCCTTAGAAAGATCTCCCCGAAATACTTGGTAGAGAGCGATAATGATCGGCAATTGGATAAACATAAAAAGAATCCCGGAGAAAGGATTTATTTTATTGTCTTTATAGAGAGCAAGTGTTCTCTTGGCTTGTTCGTCTTTGTTATCTTTATAATCAACCTTGATCTTCTCCATTTGAGGACCAAGCTCCTTCATTTTTCTCTGGCTATCGAGAGCTTTCTTGGAAAGAGGATACAGAACAAAGCGGACCAGTATGGTAAAGAGGATAATGGCAACTCCAACATCTCCGTGGGGGATGAAACCGATTAAAAATACAAGCCCATTATAGAGGGGTCTGTAAAAAAAGCCGTGGTATAAAACAGAAAATGCGTGGCCGATAAATGAGAACATAGCGCCATTCTACAGAAAAAGCTTTCTGAATACAATAATGAACGTTTTAGCCCAGAATTCGAGCTTTTTTAAGCAAGGAGAAGCCCTCATCTTGGAGCGTTTTATAGGAGAGTTCGGAGGCTCCTTTCTTGCAAAAGAAAATTGCATTTGAATCAGATTTCGTCTCTTTGAGCACACCCTGAAGCGCTGATAAAAGCCTTCTTTTCAAAAGATTCCTGGCCACCGCCTTTTTCGCGACTTTTTTAGAGACAGAGACGGCAAAATGGCTCTTTGTTTGTGAGGGAAAAGCTAACACTCGAAGTGTGAGATGAGGGGAGTGATACCACACCCCTTTCTTAAGGACATCCGCAAACACAACTCTCGAAATTTTTTGTTTTCGAGCGAGCATAGATATTTTGTACAATAAAACTAAACAGAGAGTCTTTTGCGGCCTTTTTGCATCCTTCTCTTCAGAGTATTTTTA
>JAQTTF010000016.1 GCA_028710915.1 Minisyncoccota bacterium
TCGCATCGTACCTTGCTGGAGGTGTTATTTTGAATTTCGGATCAGCGAATTGCGCCACTGATCTGCCGAGGATGACAGCCCCGGATGAAATGATCACCACTTGGTGACCTTCTTTCATTAGGTGCGCGACATCCTCCACAAGGCTAGCGATAACCTCGTGATTGATGCCGTTTGGCCCGGACAGTACCGCCGAACCGATTTTTACTGCGATTCTAGTCATGTTGATTCTCCTTAAGTGGGTTTTGCAACGGTGGGAAAATTCGACTTATCCGTAGAAATGAATTTCCCCTTTCCTTCTCTCCAATTCTTTGATGGAGAGCTGTTTACCGGTGCGCGTATCGTAGATACGCTCTTCTCCCGACTCAAGTATACACAAGATCACCGTGCCTTCAACTGAAGGACAACACATATCGATGGGTGAGTCGCCCTTGATTGTGATAACCTGGTCCGGCTTGTCTGCCTTGGTCTTTCGGCCAAAGTAGACTTGCAATGCCGTATGTTCAACATTGCTTGTGACAAGACATGACAGAACGCTTCCTGCATGGGCGACTTCAATCGCCCCGATCTTTGCCGCCTTTTGCATGGCATTCTCCCTTGTAACGGTTGAAAGGAACGTCTTTACATCACGAACCTCAGTTTAAAATGAAAAAATCTTCCTGTCAAATTTTTATCTGGTTTTGGTTAAGCAGTAAAATTTAGTTTTCAAGTATGCAATCAGTTTCTATCTCTACTAACCAATCTGATTCAATAAGTCCTTTTACTTCCACAAAAGTACAAGCCGGACGAATTTCACTAAAAACTTCTCCATGAGCCTTTGCAGCATCTTTCCATTTTGATATATCGGTAAGCATTAGCCTCGTCCGAATTACATTTTCCATTTTTCCACCAGCTTTTTCAATGGCAATTTTTATGATTTCAAAACAGCGTTTGGTCTGCAGATATGCATCTCCTGGGTAAGCTGTTTTGCCATCAGTACCAATTGGCGCTGTTCCTGCTACGGATATATTGTTTCCAATTCTTACAGCTCGAGAAAATCCTATAGGTTTTTCAAACGAAGAACCGGATGATATGTTTATTCTGGTCATATTCATTAATTGTACACCTTTTATTTATTTTGCCAAAAAATTGTGAGTAGCGAATCAATTAGAAAATGTGTTAAAATAACGCCCATGAATAAAGAGCTAAGTCTCGAACACAAACGCCACACTTTGGCCCATCTTTTGGCCGCTGCGATTTTAGAGCTTTATCCTGATACCAAAAATGCTATTGGTCCTGCTATTGATAACGGGTTTTACTATGATTTTGAGTTTGCTACACCGATCACTGACGCCGACTTGAAAGCGGTTGAGAAACAGATGAAGAAATTCATCAATACTTGGAAGGCTTTTTCGCATAAAGAAGTAACACACACTGAAGCGAAGGAAATTTTCAAAAATAACCCTTACAAGCTCGAGCTTATCGATGAAATCGTAAAAAAGGGCGAGAAAATCACTCTTTATACTTGCGGTGAAGGTAAATCAGAATTTACTGATCTCTGCCGGGGCGGACATTCAGAAAACCCGCAGAAAGAAATTGACACTGACGCTTTCAAACTTTCGCATATTGCCGGAGCTTACTGGCGTGGTGATGAAAAGAATAAAATGCTTTCCCGTATTTATGGATTGGCTTTTGATACCAAAGAAGATCTTGAAGCTTATAAAAAACAGCAAGAGGAAGCAAAAAAACGCGACCACAAAAAATTAGGAAGAGAGCTCGACTTGTTCACCTTCTCTGATCTTGTCGGTGCCGGTCTTCCTCTCTGGACACCCAAGGGGACGCTTCTTCGAATTACTCTTGATAATTTTGTCTGGGAATTGCGAGAAAGGTATGGATACCAGAAAGTTGAAATTCCCCACATCACCAAAAAAGATCTCTACGAGACTTCAGGGCATTGGCAGAAATTCTCTGATGAACTTTTCAAGATTACCACTCGTGAAGAGCACACTTTCGCAATGAAGCCGATGAATTGTCCTCATCATACCCAGATTTATGCGAGAAAGCAGTGGAGTTATCGCGAACTTCCGCAAAGATATGCAAATACAACGATGTGTTACCGAGATGAGCAGAGCGGAGAATTGTCGGGGCTCGCTCGCGTAAGGGCATTTACCCAAGACGATGCGCATGTGTTTTGCCGAATGTCAGATACAAAATCAGAATTTCTTAAAGTTTGGGACATTGTGCATGAATTTTATTCAACATTCGGGTTCAAGCTTCGTGTACGTCTTTCTCTCCATGATCCTGCACAGCCGGAAAAATATCTTGGAGGCGAAGAACGCTGGAATATGGCAGAAGGAATGCTTCGAGAAATTGCAAAAGAGAAAAAAGCAGATGCGTTTGAGGCGGTTGGCGAGGCAGCATTCTATGGTCCAAAGCTCGATTTTATGGCCAAAGATTCTATCGGACGCGAGTGGCAGGTTGCTACCATTCAGCTTGATATGAATTTGCCGGAGCGATTTGATCTTTTCTGTATAAACGAAAAAGGTGAAAAAGAAAGAATTGTAATGATTCACGCGGCGATTATGGGTTCGATCGAGCGCTTCCTCTCAATTCTCATCGAACACACTGCGGGTAACTTCCCTCTGTGGCTTGCTCCGGTGCAGGTGCGAGTGCTTTCTGTTCGCGATACACACAATGAGTATGCGGAAAATGTTTACAAAAAATTGAAAGATGCGGGTATTCGCGCAGAAATTTCTCTCGAAGATGTTGGTCTTGGAAAAAAAGTCCGTGGAGCAAAAGAAGAACGAGTTCCCTACTTTCTGATTATTGGGGATAAAGATATTGAGGCGAAAAAAGTGACACTCGAACACTTAGATAAAGGAAATTTGGGACAGCTCTCAATAGATGAAGTTATAGGAAAACTCCAAGAAGAAATAAAATCGAGGAAATAAATAAAACTACGAAAACAGCCCCCCACAAAAGCTTTTGTGGGGGGCTGTTTTTTCTTGTGTTAATGTTCCTATAAACCCTCTCGTTTAAGCGCCTCCAAGGCCTTCTGGGCCTCACGGGAGAGCTTGTTCGGTAATTGGATATGAAGGCGGATAAGAAGGTCTCCACGATGATTTTTCTCCATTGGGACGCCTTTTCCTTTGACTCGGAGTACTTCTCCGAAAGTCACTCCTGCCGGAACTTTTACTTTGATCTCTCCGTCGAGTGTCTGCAAAGCGTATTCGGTTCCAAGAAGCGCGTCGGTCAATTTAATTTTGAGATCTGTTACGAGATTATTTCCCTCTTTCTTGAAGAGCGGGTGTCGGTGAATGTGAAGCTTGATATACAAGTCTCCGGCAACTCCTCCAGCAATCGCCTCTCCCATTCCGGTGAGACGAACCATTTCTCCATCATCAACTCCTGTTGGAATTTTGACTTCGATCTCTTGCTCTTTTCTTGTGACACCGGCACCTCGGCAGACATGGCATTTCTCTTTTGGTACTTTTCCCTTTCCGAGACAGGTTTCGCAGGTCTTCTCAACCATAAATGAACCGAGAAGCGAGCGCTTTGTTTCGCGAATCTTTCCTTTTCCGTTACAAGTTGAACAGGTAATCATTTCCGATCCGGTTTCTGCTCCGCTTCCTTTGCAGTGTTCGCAGGTGGTCGTCTTTGTCAGAAGCACTTTCCGGTCGGAACCGAAAATAGACTCGGCAAAGGTGAGCTCAAGATCAATAGAAATGTCCCGCCCTCGCTTCGCTCGGGCACTCCTCCCTCCAAAGAATTCTCCAAAGATATCCCCGAAATCAAATCCTCCGAACCCTTCCCCGCCCTGCGTGAATTGTGAGAAGTCGAATCCTTCGAATCCGCTCGTGTCAGCGCCCCCGCCATTTCCCGCACCGCTGAACACTCGCCCGTAGGTGTCGTATTCCGCGCGTTTCTTTTCATCAGAAAGCACCGAGTATGCCTCGCTCGCTTCTTTGAATTTTGTCGCATCGCCTCCTTTTTTGTCCGGATGATGTTTGTGCGCGAGCGTACGAAACGCTTTTTTGATTTCGTCTGTCGAAGCGCCTTTTTCTACGCCCAGAATTTGATAGTAATCTTTTGCCATGGATTGTATTTTACACGCTTCCTAAAAGAGTGCAAGAAAAATAGTTGACACTTGTTTAATTTCTTGTTATGGTAAGGTCTGTGCAACACAACTTTGTCTCTGTTTTGTTCTCCAAAAGAGAATAGGAGGTAACATGCTCAGCTCACTACCCGCAATTTTTGCCTGCTATCAAAACGGTAGGCAAAGAAAGTGGAATGGCAAAATGGGTAACCCCAAGGTTGTCCAGTTCTGCATTCGCCAGTGCGAACCAATCTGCAATTCCAGCCGTGTCCCAGTAGATGGGTTTTACATTGGCACAAACGCCTACGCTGTATTTGTGAGCGAGAGTGTTGATGTAAAGAGTTCCGAGGAAGGAGAGGCTCTGGGAATCGGGCCTGAAGACTACCTGCAAATCTGGAGTGTTCTTGTGGTAGCGGAAACTCCACAAGGGGCAATGGCATTGTACCACGCGGTCAATGCTGGCGGCATTGATCCTGTGGTTGTTTTTTAATCAATCGAAAACATTTTCAGCGGCGCGCTATTCAGTTAGTGCGCCGGCTTTTTTTTATTTCTTTTCTTCGTCTTTATTATCCCCTTCTTTGAAGTCAGCATCACGTACCTTTTCTTCCGGCTTTGCATCAGCTCCGGCAGGACCAGCTCCTGGAGCGCTTTGCGCACCTGCTGCTTTTTGCATTGCTTCGCCGACTTTTGAAAGCTCGGTTGAGAGTTCTTCCGTTGCCTTTTTGATAGTCTCAAGCGTACCGCTCTCTCGCTCTTTTTTTACCGATGCCACTTTTTCTTCAACTGATTTCTTGATATCAGCCGGGACTTTGTCGCCGCCATCTTTCAAAGCTTTTTCTGCGGTGTAAGCCATCTGCTCTGCGAGATTTTTTGCATCGATCAAATCTTTTGCTTTCTGATCTTCCGCGGCGTTCATCTCGGCTTCTTTCTTCATCTTCTCGATCTCATCTTTTGAAAGTCCGGTTGAGCCAGTCACTTTGATCGACTGCTCTTTGCCCGTGGTCTTTTCTTTTGCTTTCACGGTGAGAATTCCGTTGGTATCCACATCAAAAGTCACTTCTACCTGTGGCATACCTCGTGGTGCTGGTGGGATTCCATCAAGAATGAATTTACCGAGCGATTTGTTGTCTTTTGCGAGCGCTCGTTCTCCCTGCACGACGTGGATTTCTACCGAAGTCTGATTATCGCTTGCTGTTGAGAATGTTTGCGATTTGGATGTCGGGATGGTCGTGTTTTTGTCGATAAGTTTTGTTGCGACCTGTCCCATCGTTTCGATACCGAGAGAAAGCGGAATCACGTCGAGAAGAAGCACGTCTTTCACATCTCCTTTGATGATGCCTCCTTGGATTGCAGCTCCGAGCGCCACTACTTCATCAGGGTTGATTGTTCGGTTCAATTCTTTTCCGAAATATGCTTTCACGACCTCCTGCATCTTTGGCATTCGAGTCTGGCCTCCGACGAGCACAATTTCGTTGATGTCGCCGATCTTGAATGGAGATGCTTCCATTGCGCGCTTTGTGATGACCATTGCTCGGTCAATGAATTCCTGCGCCAATTCCTCAAGCTTTGCCCGAGTGAGCGTTTTTACGAGGTGAAGCGGACCGTTGGCACCGGATGAGATGAATGGAATGTTTATCTCGCTTTGGGTTGCTGTTGATAGTTCGATTTTTGCTTTTTCTGCCGCTTCGTCGAGTCGTTGTTTTGCAAGCGGGTCTTTGCGGAGATCAATTCCAGGATTTTCTTTCATGAATTCATCCGCGAGGTAGTTCATTATCTTCTGATCGATGTCCTTGCCTCCGAGGTGTGAGTCTCCGTCGGTTGATTTCACTTCGATAACATCATCTCCTGTTTCCAATACGGAAATATCGAAGGTACCACCTCCGAAGTCGAAGACCACGAGCTTTTCATTTTTCTTTTTGTTGAATCCGTATGCCAGTGCCGCTGCTGTTGGCTCCGGAAGCACGCGGAGCACAGTGAGTCCTGCAATTTCTCCGGCATTCTTTGTCGCCTGTCTCTGCGAGTCGTTGAAATATGCGGGAACAGTGATGATCGCCTCTGTCACTTTTTCTCCGAGCTTGCTTTCCGCATCCGCTTTCAATTTCTGAAGAAAGATAGCAGAAATTTCTTCTGGGCGATAATTCTTATCTCCCATTTTCACTTCCACTCCTCCGTTTGTGCCTTTTGATACTTCGAATGGAACTGATGCTTTATCTTTCTGCACTGCTTCCTCGTCGTACTGGTGGCCCATAAAACGCTTGATCTGGTAGATCGTGTTCTTTGGATTAGTCACCGCTTGTCGGCGCGCCAAAAGGCCCGCGAGCGTCTCTCCGGTCTTTGCTTTTGCTACTATTGAAGGCGTTGTTCGTGCACCTTCAGCGTTTTCGAGAATTTTCGGCTCGCCTCCTTCCATGACGGCGACAGCCGAGTAGGTTGTTCCTAAGTCGATTCCTATTACTTTAGACATTGTATTTAATTAAATTAAAGATGATAAAAAATCAAATTCAATTTAATTAGACGGTGCACGAGCTCCTATTGTTGCAATAAATCCTGTTTGAAAAATTGAACTATTGAAAAATGGCGAAATGATGGGAAGCGTTTTCGTAAGTCGGCGGACGGAAGCGGAAATTTTTCCGGGCAAGGAAAAATTTCCGCTCGAAACTTCCCCTTTGAGCATCGCCTGCTCCCTTGTAATGATCCGTACAATTCGTGGTTCCGAAACAGCAATAAGCTCGCTTCCCTCTTTGCGAAAAGCGACAGCGTAAATCACCACCGACGTTCCCTTGTCGATAGTAAAGAATTTAACTATGTGATTGTTCTTCTTTTGAATGCTTCGCATTTTTGTATTCAAAGCTACAAGTTACAAGCTAACAGCTACAAGCTACTTCTTCAATTCTCCCACATTCACTTTAGCGGGTCGTATAACTTTCCCATTCAGTAAGTATCCCTTCTGAAGCACCGAAATAATTTTGCCATCTTTTTCTCCCTCTTCAACCGGGGTCATAACAGAAGGCTCGTGATGAAGGTGATTGTACTCCTCTCCTATCGGATTTACCTGCTTCACACCATATCCTTCCAGCACTGAAAGGATCTGCGAGTATATATATTCTACGCCCTTTCGCCAGTTTTCTGGTGCAGCATTCCAAGCCTCTTTGTTTGCCATTGCCATATCGAAGCTGTCGAGCGCAGGAATGAGGTCCAAAATGAGTTGTTCGTTCGAGAATTTTACAATATTTTCCCGCTCTTCCTTTTCCCGTTTTTTGTAATTTACAAAGTCAGCCTGTGCCCTCTGCCAGCCATCCAAGTACTGCTGTTTTTCAGCGATAGCAGTTTTAAGTTTCTCCCGAAGCTTTTTCAAAGCAGAAGCAGGATTCTCCCCTTCCTCGATGTCTTCGATAACAACATCTTCGGTTTCCGGCTCAACTGCGGGGTCTTTTTTAATATTTTGATCGTCAGAATTCATAATGGAAATAACATTATATAGGCAAAAACGTCAATGGGCAAGATTCAGGAGCTTTTTACTTCAATCCTGAATCCCAGAGGTAACATTTTTGCCCGAATAATAGTGTGACTACCATTCAAGAAGAACGACTTCTTGGTTTTGCATTACTGCAAAATAGTGCAACCAGTTGCCTCTGGGATACAAGATTTAATTTATCCACAGGCCACTAAAATATATGCTATACTCAAATCATCAAAAAAACACTGAGATTTATCTGTAGCCGAGAATATATGTTTCCGGTTTCTCACGGCCACTTCGCCGTAAAGGCATTGTTCGTCGGCTAGCCCATCACTTTTTCAAGGAGGAACGGGTATTGCAGAAGCTACAGATAAACTCCAGTGTTTTTTATTGCAAAAAAACTTGTACCGATACACCCAGCGTAGGCGAGCAATAAGACTTTCGTATTATTGTTTTGCCTTTCGGCGTTGATCTTTTTAGACCTACGCCAGATGTATCGAAACAAGTTTTCACTTGCTTATTGCTCTTTGACTTATGAGGGGGATCAGCCCTGTTTGTAATGTACTGCTGTATTATACTAAAACTTCTTTTTTCCTGTCAAATAAAATTATTTTGGCGGGCGGTAACGACTGTCCTCACTAAGCCTCAATTGTCCTGGTTATCTTTTATTTCTTCTATTTCTTTTTCTAACTTTCTAATTCTATCGTCAACCACATCTTTGATAGCAAGATTGAGTCCAATCATAAAAACGGTGCTAGATACAACAACAAATAATGTAGCTACCAACAAGGAATCCGTGTTCACTGAATATATTACTGAGTATATTTCGCCAAGCAAACCAAAGAAAATTAAGGAATCAGCAACAGGACTTATGTATTTCATATTATTTTCTCGCTAATGATAAGGATATTAGACGCCTTTTCAATTCCCTTATTTTAGTTGCTTACATGGAATTTGCGGGTAGTGCATTGAGTAAGGACCACCAATATCCATTTTAATGCAATATTCGAAACTCACCTCCTCATTGACTTGAAACATCTTACTTTTAGGGACTCGAAGGGTTACTGCTTGACCTTTTTTTAACCACCACTCCCTAATTCCGGTAGTGCTTTTGTAAGCTTCATCTCTTTCGGCAATGACCTTAATCCTGTCTTTGAATATTCCAGATTTTATTGCTACTATTTTCATAGTCTAAATATTATACCTCGGGAAACGTAAATAAACAAGTATTACATACAAGAGTGAGGAACATCTTTTTGAATCAGTCCACAGGCGAGGTTGCATGGTCCGATGTGGTGTAATTTTGACCTTCGGGGGCAAAACTATACCACAGCGGAACCCGCCGAGGATGAGGAAAACCGCCGGCTGGGGCGGTTTTCTGCTGATTCAAAAAGATGTTCTGAGATCTTTATCGCTTACGTCACAAATATTTTACTCGCCGTCGCATCGCAAAATTTTTCGAACCTTACAGGTTCTGTACACCTTTCGCATTCTGATTGCAGGACGCTCAAGGTCTTGCGAAATGGGTCCCGTCCCATTTCTCACCTGCCTCGCGGTTTCGTCTACTGACGAAACATCGCTCCGGCCGTCAAAACGATACAAAAAAGCCGCGCAGGGCGGCTTTGTTTTGTTATCGTTTTGACCACTGCGGCGCCTTGCGAGCTTTCTTGAGACCGAATTTTCGTCTTTCTTTTGCTCTTGGATCTCGTTTCAGAAAACCGAGTTTCTTCATTGATTTTCGAAGTTCTGCATCGTGTTCTACGAGTGCTCGAGCTACTCCGTGCCTTAGTGCTTCTGCTTGGCCGGTGATTCCCCCGCCCTTCACCATCGCTGTGATTTTAAATTTACCTGCGAGCTTTGCTTCTGTGAGCGGATTCATAACTGACATTCGGAGTTCATTTGTTCCAAAGTAGCTCTGAAGATCTTTGTTGTTTACGGTGAAAGATCCCTTTGCTGACGGAGTCATTCGCACTCGTGCAATCGCAGTCTTTCGTCGTCCCACGCATTCAATATATCGTCCTTCTTTTGTGTCTGTTGGTGTCATTTTGTTTATGCGGTGATAGTTAGGTTCTTCATCATTTTTCTCTGGAGCTTGTTCTTTGGAAGCATTCCGTAGACTGCGTCAGAAATGATTTCCTGAGTCCCTAGTTTGCTTACAACTTGCTTCATGCTCTTTGATTTCAAACCTCCTGGATATCCGGAATAGTTTTTGTAAATTTTTTCTGTTTGTTTCTTTTCTGTTACGGAAATTTTGGAAGCGTTGGTGATTTCAACCTTCACTTCTGGCATTGCGTTCTTTGTATAGCTTGCTTCGTTTTTGCCCATAAGAAGACCGGCAACTTTACTTGCAAGTCGTCCGAGCTTTTCATTTGTTGCGTCAATTGTGTATTTCATAGTTGTGTTTTATACAAATGAGATCATTGCCATTCGCGCACCGTCGCTTAATCTCTGCTGAAGCTTTACGATTCGTGTGTAGCCTCCTTTCCGGTCTTTATATTTTGGCGCAATTGTTTTGAAAAGTGTGTTCACGGCAGATTTCATAGGAAGCTTTGATTGAACGAGTCGGATAGCTTCTCGGTTGTCTACTCGAGATGCGGTCACAAGCTTCTCCATATATGGTCGAAGTTCTTTTGCTTTTGCTTCGGTCGTCGTGATGTGGCCGTGCTTGATGAGCGAGTACGCCAAAGTTCGCATGAGAGCTCGTCTCTGGTCTGTTTCTCGTCCGAATTTTCTGTTTGTGTTATGGTGACGCATCGAAATGAATTATTTAAGCGCAATGCCGAAGTTGCTGAGAGCTTTCTTGATTTCCTGAACGCCTTTGTTGCCAAGACCGTCAATATCCAAGATGTCTTCTTCCTTCTTTCGTACAAGGCCTCCGACAGTTCGGATGTTTGCACTTGCGAGAGCATTAAGAGTTCGCGGAGAAAGGTTCAAAGTCTCGATTCGAGTTTTGAGGAATTCTGCATCGAGTTCTTTCTTTGGCTTGCCATCTCCACCTGCTTCCTCTTTTGATTCTGCTTTTTCTGCTTTCACTTCTTCTTCCTTGAAGCCGACGATCGCTTTGAGCTGGTGGATCATGATCTCGATTGATTTCTCAAGAGCTTCCTTTGGAGTGATGGTTCCGTCGGTCTGAATGAAGAGCTTGATTCGGTTGAAATCTGTTCGGTCGCCGACTCGCATATTTTCTACTTCGTAGTTTACACGTCGGATAGGTGAGAAAATAGCATCGAGAGTAATTGCTCCGATATCTACTCGCTCTTTCATAAGAATTTCTTTTGGAATGTAGCCGAGGCCTTTTTCAACTTTGAGCTCAATTTCGAGTTCTGTATTTTTCTCTGTAATGCTTGCGAGGTGAAGTTCTGGATTCAAAATTTCAACTTGGCCAGATGCTTTGATATCTGCGGCAGTTACTTCTTTTACTCCTTTTACTTTAAGAGTAAGAGTTTGTGGCTCGCTTGAAAGCATCTTGATTCGAACTCGTTTCAAATTGAGAATCATGGTAACAACGTCTTCCTTGATGCCGGCAATTGTTGAAAATTCATGGCTTACTCCAGTGATTTTTACAGAAGTGATAGCTGCGCCCGGGAGAGAAGAAAGAATAATTCGGCGAAGAGAGTTGCCGATCGTGTGTCCGTATCCAGGGTAAAAACCGTCTATTTCATAGACTCCGTCGAATTCTTTTTCGGAGATGATCTTTGGCTTTGAAGGAAGAACGATTGTTGGATCAAACATGGTTTTTTATGTTAAAAGTTTAAAAAATGACTTGAAAAATATACCTTATTTTTGACAATTTTGCAAATGTGACTTGGTGTTTAGAGGATATGCGACCGACTCCCCTATTTAAATTTTTATCTGCTATAGAACTCCATAATCATCGGCAGACTGAATGCTAAGGTTGTCGGGTCTGCTTTCGGCGCTCCTTGAATTGTTCCGGTTTTCTTTTCGTTGTCGAATTTGATCCATGAGGGGCAGGTGTAAGTCTTGAGTCTCTCTTCAAGCGGAGCGAAGAGGGGTTTCTTCACGCTTCTTTCTCGGATAGCAACAATATCTCCCACTTTTGTCTGCGCTGAAGGGAGAGAAACTCGTTTTCCATTCAAATTGATGTGGCCGTGGTTTACCATTTGTCGTGCGGCTGCTCGAGTAGGTGCAAGTCCCATTCGATAGACAACGTTGTCGAGTCGAGATTCGAGCATCGTGTAAAGCGTGTCGGTCGGCTTCGCTCCTTTCTTTGCAGTTGATTCTGCCACGTAGCGTCCGAATTGTCTCTCTCCCATTCCGTAGGTAAGTCGAGCTTTTTGTTTTTCGATAAGCTGAATGCCGAATTCAGAGCGTTGTTTTGGGTGCTTGTATTCTTTTCGTCCTCGTCGAGCTTCGCGAATCGCAAATTTAGGATTCTGCGTTTTTTCGTAGATCGGTGAGCCGAGGCGTCGTGCTATTTTGTATCGTGGTCCAATTTTCATAAATATTAAAAATTATACGCGTCGAGGTTTTGGTGGCTTTGGGCCGTTATGAGGAACCGGTGTTCTGTCTGAAATTTCTGTGAGGTTGATGCCTTTTGAAATAAATCCTCGAATCGCTGATTCTCGTCCGCTTCCGACACCTTTTACAACGACAGATACTTCTTTGATTCCGAGGATTGCAGCTTTGGCAGCGAGTGTTTCGCCGATCTTTGCGGCTGCGAAAGGAGTTCCTTTCTTTGCGCCGGCAAATCCGATAGAACCTGATGAAGAAGCGCAAAGAGCATTTCCCTTCTCGTCTGTGAGGAGGAGCTTGGTGTTGTTGTAGGTTGATTCGACGTGGAGAATTCCCTTGTCGTACTTCTTTTTTGTGGAAGCGCGTGAAGATGCGTCAGCCTTTTTGCCGTCAGCTCCTGCACCTGCTTCTGTTGTGATTCGTTTCTTTCCCATTTTAATTTACCCGCCTAAGTTTTTTTATAAATAAATTTCTGTTGCAATCTGTTTTTTTGTGGCTTACATTTTCTTCCCGCAATTAAACACTGTTTTGTGAAAAATTTTGGCGGGTTAATGTTTAAGTCTTCGATTCCTTTCGTCGTCCGGTACCCATAGTCTTTCGTACGTTTCCTCGTCGTGTTCGGGAATTGGTCTTTGTTCGCTGGCCTCGTGAAGGAAGCATTCGAAGGTGTCGAATTCCTCGGTATGCTTTGATATCCTTGAGACGCTTGATATTTGAACCGACTTCTCGTTTCAAATCTCCTTCGATCTTCATCTTTTCGATGATCTTTCGGATCTCGTTTTCTTCTTCTGGTTTCAAATCTTTTGCTTTTACTCCGTGGCCGATTTTTGCTTCATCCAAAATCATTTGAGCTCGAGAACGCGCAATACCATAGAGAGCGGTAAGTCCGATTTCGAGTCTTTTGTTATCTGGGATTGTGATTCCGACGATTCGCATGATAGATATGTATTTGAAATATAAAAATTAACCTTGTCGCTGTTTGTGTCGCGGATCACTCTTGCAAATGACGTAAACATAGCCCTTTCTTCGGACTACTTTGCATTGCGGACACATTTTTTTAACTGATGATTTTACTTTCATTTAAATATTAAGAAAAACAGTACAAAACTGTTCTTGCTCCGGCAAATCTACCGGACATCAAATTTTTACAAACGCTGTATGATTCGTCCTTTTCCTCCGTAAGGCTCAAGTTCGACTCGCACTTTGTCTCCGATGAGTACTCGTATTCGATTCAAGCGCATTTTGCCTGAAAGGTATGTGAGTATTTCTTCGTCTTTTCCCTCAAATTTCACTTTAAAAAGAGCATTAGGCAATGCCTCGGTAACCGTACCGAGCACTGATTCAGGTTTCTGTTGTGGATTCTGCATCTCTTTTCAAACTTTGAGCTTCACTATACTAGCAAAAGAACGGGCAAAATGTCAAATCCCTAGGAGCTTTAAGGCCATTTTGTCAAATTTAGTTCTGTTCAACTGTGATTTTTGAGGTATCAGAAGGGAATGAGCGAAGCCAGAAAGGTTTTACGGTGACTTCTGCTTTGTCAATTCCACTGTATGAACTTAGGATATTTTGAAGATCATTTCTTGCCTTGCCAGCGACATCTTTTTTGATTTTTTCCGTGTCGAAAATCCATTGTATTTTTGCTTGACCCTTGAGATGGAATGGAAGAGTGCCGGCGTCTATTGGATGTTTCGGATCTGGTTTTGCTGCTTCAAAAGTCAGGCTATCTAGGTTAAGGACGACGACTGGGCTTCCGTCAAAATCTTTTATCGATTTTTCTGCGATAAGAGTATCAAGGGCGTTTTCGTCAAAAACGGCCGCACTCAAATCAGTATGTATTCCCACCTCAATAGAATTTCCTTCTGCTTGTCTGTCTGGAAGATTTGCGAAATTTGCCGCATATGAATTTGAGAAGAGAACATACCCGTCTTGTTTTTGAGCATTCACTTGAGAGAGGAGCTCTGCCACGGCTTTCGTTTCTAAACTTTTTACAGCATTCCCTCTTTCTGCATCTGTAATAGTATTTATTTTTCCTACGAGGCCCCCTTGCATCGGAGTTTTGGATCTGCCATAAAAGCCGGCGTATTTTGCTGTGCCTTTGAATCCTGGAACAGTGAAATCAGCAAGTCCGATATTGTAATCCTCACCAGGAGAGTCAGCATAGGCCAGTACTTCCACGGAACCGGGGATGCTTTTCCCTGCTACGGTAGATTTGCCCGGTATTGTCACTGATGAATCAATTCTGAAAATGTGGCCGTCTGCCGCTTCCAGTCGCGTGTTTCGAATGAGTTTTTGCGGAGCCGTAGAAAAGTTATTGTAGAGCACAATAGTGCCGGACGCCTTCTTTTTTGCGTCTTCTGTCCCGCTTCCTTTGACAAGTAATTTCGAGTCTTCTGAAACACTTATCGTTTTATATTGAATAGTATCTTTTGTCGGGTTTTCCTGCCCCACAAAATCATTGTCGACAGAAGAGCTTGTTTGATGAGCAGTAATCATGATTTTCGCGCTAGCAGAAAAAGTGCTCACAAGAAACACCGCGACTGCGATGCATAAAATACCAATAACAACCCAAAAAAGTTTTCTTGGGAAAGATTTTTTAGGATTATTTATATTGTAGGAGTAGTTTTTCTCGTAGATAGGAGCAGGAGGCTCTTCTCTTTTCACCTCTCTTTGAGGAGGTTCCGGCATTTTTTCTGGAATTGCTTTCGGCGCTACGGGACTGCGCTGTCCTTTAAGCGGAACACGCCGAATACTTCTTTTTCCGGGGGGTATTACGTCTTGAAAAATTTCTTTTGCCATGCTGTTTTTTATTATACGCCCATTTCCTCTCTTCACCAAATTTTATATCTCTTTTATTCTTTTGAGAATATTTTGTTGAGGAAAACTGTCTCAAGAGATAGAAAAAGATCCCCTTCTCCAGCGCCGCTTCTTTCATAATGGAGAGAAAGCGTCTGCTGTTCTAATGGTTTGATATTTTTGGGATCAAGAATTTTCCCGTCACTTCGCGGCATTTTTAAAGCGCCATCAAAAAGATTTGTGAACGGCATTCCGGCGATAAGATAGATAAGAGAAGGAATTACTCCTTGTTCGCTGAAATTTAAAAGTGCGTTCTGGAATGAGTTGTTCCACTCTTTTTGTTTTCCCCTGATGACATCTTCGATTTTGCCTGCTGTTTTTATAAATGTCTTGCCATCAAGAAATAGTGAAAGCGAAGAAAGAGCGATATCTTGAGAGACTTCTAGAGTGCGCGAAATCTCTCGCAATGTCTGATTGTATCCGATTGGAAATGAGAACGTTTCAAGAAGCCCTCCTGTCTTTACAAGCGATATTTCGGTTGTCTCTCCTCCCACATCTACGATAAGGAAGTCATTAGAACCGGGGAATATGTCTCGCAATACTGAATATGCCACGCCTGGGAAAGAATGGATCTCAAATCGTTTGGGATGGAAAGAGCGAAGTGCGATATCCTTTACTTGTTTTAAGAGGAGAGAGTCTATGAAGCTTGAAAAAATGTTTGCTTCAGCAAAGTAGGCGGTTTGCCCGAATGGCTTCGATGTCTCATAGCCATTTAACTTTACCTGTATGACCTTTTGTTCGAAAAGATCAATCGTGTTTTTATCAAGCGCAGCAGCTTTCTCGTGCACTGTTTTTTCATGTTCAAGCATTTCTTTGAGCATTCCCTCTGTGAATGTGAATGGTTTTTCTTTTTCCATTCTGGCAATTTTCGTTTGAGAGATATACCAAGGCGAAGAGAATACTAAAAATAGCTCCCTAATTTTATGTTGTTTGAATTCTGTAAATGTGAGATGGGCGATCCCCTCTTTTTCCAAGACACCCACCACTTTCGTAAGCGCAGATAAGGTCTCTGAAACCAATTCTTTTGAGTCGGGGCTTTTGAGAAAAGGGATTGCAAGCCTTGCGGTGTAAAGAATTTTTGGCTTCCCGTCGCGCGACAGCTTAAGAAGCGCGCCGCCGACGGAGCGCGAGCTTATATCGAAAAGAATTGAAATTTCATGCTCTGGTTTTTTGAAAAGAGACGAGAGAAACATAGAAAAATTATATCACCTTCAAGGAATGCTTTGAAGTGGAAAGCTATTCTAGGACTGCTTTGATGCGGCGGACACCTGCAGATACAGCTTCTTCTTTTTGGATTTTGAATGTTCCTTTTAGTTCACGGGTGTTTGTGACGTGGGGTCCTCC
>JAQTTF010000060.1 GCA_028710915.1 Minisyncoccota bacterium
TTAGGAAGCGCATTGGTATAGACAAGCAGATCGCATACTTTTGGAATTGCCGATTTTTTCTGTCCAATAGATATCTTCACTCCAAGCTTCTCGAGTTCATCTGTCACTTTTGATTTATCACGATCCGACCCACTCACCTTCTTCCCTTCACCAAGCATCATGCGGGCAATAGCAGAAATGCCAATGCCTCCAATGCCGGCAAAATGCACCTTTCTGGCCTTTTTGAGATCTATTTTCTTCACAATTCCCCCACTATACTACGAAACAAATGATTGACAAAACTCGAGAATCATTTAAATTTACATAAGAAAATTCGACCCAATAAGGGGTCAGAAATGGGAGGGCACATGCAACTGTTCGAACAAGGAAGGTTCAGGAAGCAATTTGTGATCCTGTGCCGGACGCTCGGAGCACACATCGAGATGGAAGCCGAGCAAGATGATGCGCTCGGGGCGCTTACGCAGATCATGGGCAAACCCGGTCTGAGACTGGTGGATGAAAGCACATACGCGCTCCTAACAAGCCTGGGGGCTGAAGATGTGGCCATTGGAGATCGCCTCCATTGCGCGCTCCACTTCATGACTGTGGAACTCATGCGGCACAAACCAGTCGCCGCATAACGATAAAGAACGTAGACAGTCGAGCAGCGCACAGAAGTAGCGCTGCTTTTATTTCCCCCTACTTGAGATTCTTCACTACTTCGTTAAATTTGTCTCCCCTATCATATTCATTCTTAAACATTCCAAATGACGCAAAAGCAGGACTGAAAAGTATCGTGTCGCCTTTTTCTGCAGTGAGAAGTGCTTGGCCAACGGCTCCTTCAAGGCTCGTAGAAAGAACTGCTTTGATGCTTGGAAATTTGAGAATCACATCTTTTATCCTGTCGCTTCCGGTCGTATTCACTCCGGTAAGCAAAATAACTTCTTTGGTATATTCTGGAAGCGCGTGAATAAGCTTATCCATATTGAGTCCTTTGTCCGCGCCGCCCATAATGAGAATTACATTTTTATTAAATGAAAGTGTCTTGAGCCCCGCAAGCGTCGCATCAGGAGTAGTAGCGCAAGTGTCATTATAAAAATAAACGCCTTTGTAATTCACTAGAAATTCAAGCCTCCCTGGAACACCTCGAAATCTTTCAATGGCTTCTTGAATTTCTTCCATAGTTGCTCCAAGCGCTTTTCCCGCTTCAATTGCAAGAGCGATATTTTCTCTATTATGCTCTCCGCGAATATAAGGTTTCCAGTCAAGCGGAATTTTACCTGGTTTCGCTTTTATAAGCGCGCCCTTCATATCCTTTCCATATCTTTTTACTATCTCGAGAGCAAGAGCGTCGCTTGTGATGCACACATCTCCTTTTGTTTGATTTAAAAATATCTGTGCCTTATCCTCCAAATACAAATCACGATTGCCTTTGTAATAATTGAGGTGATCATCCATAAAATTCGTGAACACGGAAATATGCGGGCTGATTTTCGCTTCTCCAAATCCTTGAAGCTGCCATGAGTCGAGCTCGAGCACCATTACGTCTCCCGCCTTTACATCAAGAATAAGCGGCAACGTTGCTGTCCCTTTAATATTTCCTCCGAGAAACACTTTTGTTCCGGTACCATCAAAATGTCTTTTTGCAATTTCATAGACAAGAGAAGTGGTCGTGGTTTTTCCACGTGTACCAGTAATTCCGATAATAGTGACACCAATGGTAAGCTTTGCAAAAAGAGATGCATCCATCTCGATTGGGATGTTGTTTTTTCGCGCTTCGGCAATGTAGGGAGAATCGAGAGGAACTCCCGCCGCTTTTACGATCATATCCCTGTCTTGGAAATCTTTGAGTCGATGTTCTCCGAGAATATACGTGATGTTTGGCAAATCTTGAAGAGCTTTTAAAGAATCAGCAAGTTGTTCTTTTGTTTTGAGATCTGTGACAATGAGTTCCGCTCCTTCCTCGGCTAAAAATCGGACATCGCCAAGTCCGCGCCCAAGGAGTCCCAGGCCCATAATTGTTATCTTTTTACCCCTAAAATAGCCCCCTATTTGCATATATTTATCACCATACTAGCAAGTTTTTGGCAAAAAGATAGCTTTTGAAAACAGCACAGAAAAAAAATGAAAAAACATCGGGACCATGTGACGGGTCCCGAAAACTTAAGTATCAAAATGTGCTGACGGCTTATTCGGTCTCTTCTTCCTCCATTTCGAAGTCGTTTGATCCGGGAGGAGAAGTCACCCCCAGTTCTCCGCTTTGCTGTAGTCGCTTCAGTTCGTGTGGCGGAACTGAAAGTACACGAGTATCCTTCTTGCTGGATCTCGGTACTCTTCTGGCCTCCTCCAGGGTGTAAACCTGCTCCGCAAGAGCCACATCGTGATCCCCGCCCGTCATAACTAATTCTCCCCGCCGTGGAAATGTCCTCTCCTTCACGAAATGTGAAAAGACTAGGACAATTCCCTCCTCTCTTCATACTCTCACTTTAAAGACAGATGTCAACCAGTGGGCGCGAGAGGACTCGGACCTCCAACCCTTGCGGGATACGATTCTGAATCGTACGCGTATACCAATTCCGCCACGCGCCCGAATTTTGCCACACAAAATTCGGATCGAAAGATTTGTAGGTAATCCGTACAAATTTTCGACCTACCAAACAGAATAGCACAGGAGTTTCGACCCTTACAGGGTCGAGAAATGCGTTCCAGGAATTTCGGTCGTTACACGACCAGTATCCCGATTGGATTTTTTCTGTGAAAAAATGCTCAATCGGGCTTCGAATCCTGGACACAAGACGCCCCCGCGTCTTGTTAACGCGCACAAAAATAAAACCGCCTTTCGGCGGTTATTTTTGTGCGCGTTCCAGGATTCGAACCTGGGACCCCATCAGTATCAGTGATGTGCTCTACCAACTGAGCTAAACGCGCATATTACTTAGAATTTTGAACCCACAAAATATAGCAAAAAGAGACCGAAAGAACAAGAAATCATAAAATAAAAACAGGAAGCAAGAATGCATGACTCTTACTTCCTTCTGAATCCCAAAAGACGACGAGCACCAAGGTACAGCGCTATAGCACCGAGAGTGATCATAAAGACAGCAACGTAAACGTAAATCACGGCCGCTGTAAACATGACGATAACTCCTCGAAGCGAAATCCAGTCGATGATTCTCCATGTATTTGGATCGCTATCATCGTACCAGACCCCAAACGCCCATTCGCACACAGCGTTCCACCAATCTGATGGAATTTGCCTTACACGCTGCGTCAGACGACGAAAACGGATTCCCCAACCATTGGGGGCGTTGTAACTCCCCGCGGGAGGAGTACAACGAAAATCACTGTCTGCAGAAGTTCTGCGCATTGTACGTCCTCCCCATTAAATCTGAACGTCCCCACACCAAAAGCCACTATAGCATAATGATAAATCGCCGACCACAAATGAGTGATCGGCGATTCCTTTTGCTTCAAAATAACTATTTCAATTGTCTTTGCACCTCAACGATAATTGCATTGAGGTCTAGACCTTTGCCGGGGCAATCAGCGTGGTGACGCTGGATTGTCGCGGCAGAGGGAACGATACGGTACTTCCGGCAAAGCTCAACGAGCTTTGCCGTCAGAGACTTGATTTGCGCGGGCGTGAACGAATCTTCGCCAACCAAACAAATCCCAACCGAAAATCGGTTACGGCTCGGCGCAGGATTTCCTGCGTGCGAACCGACCAAATTCTCGGAACGGCCTACTTGGACTTCGCCATCGGCACCACCCCGTCCGTTACAAATGACGAAGTGGTACCCTACATCGAGCCATCCGCGCTGCAAATGCCAGCTGCGGAAAGCTTCGACGTTACCACTGGCACTCGCCGAGTGATGAATGACAATCATCTTC
>JAQTTF010000061.1 GCA_028710915.1 Minisyncoccota bacterium
CAATTCCCAAAAGATGCCGAGGTTTGTCTTCCGGCAAAATTTCATTCACCCATTTCACCGCTGTCCCCATATCTTCTTTATTAAATGAACCGCCGATTCCAAATCCGTCGAAATCCATTCCACCAATTTGTTTTGCAGAAATTTTTCGCAAGTCTTCATGTCTCCCTCCTTGCACAATTCCGAATAATGCTTGCGTTTTAGAGTTCTCTTTTGATTTGTGATAATCGAGAGAGCGTTTTGCCCAGCGATGAGTTCTGTCCATCGCTTCTTTCTGATATTGAAGCGGAGCATTTGGTGAAGTGCATTCATCGAAAGCGAATATCATATCAGCGCCAATGTTGTGCTGGATTTCTATTGAACGTTCTGGTGTGAAGCGGTGCATACTTCCATCGCGATGGGATTTGAAGGTAACCCCATCTTCATCGATCACGGCAAGTTGCTGAGGAATTTTCTTTTCCTCTTTTTCATCAGTGTCATCGTGCAAGTCTTCCGTTTTGGCAAATTTCGTAATCCCCTTTTTATACGCGACACCAAGCGAAAAAACCTGAAATCCTCCCGAGTCCGTCATCGTTGGCCCATGCCAATTCATAAATGTGTGGAGTCCGCCGGCATCTTTTACGAGCTTGTCACCGGGCTGAAGGTATAGGTGATAGGTATTTGCAAGTACGACTTGTGTTCCGCAGGCTTTTACCTGTTCAACGTTGACCGATTTTATTGTCGCGTTTGTTCCCACCACGACGAAGGCCGGTGTTTCAATTTTTCCGTGAGGCGTCTCCAAAATTCCTGCTCGACCAAGCTGTTTTTTTATTTTTTTTTCGATTGTGAATTTGATCGCTTTCATAGTGGTGGGACGTAAAAGGCCGTATTGAAACGGCCTTTTACGCATACAACAGAAAAGATATTCTATTGTGGTAATTGAACCGCGTCAACTGCCGCTGGCGAAACTACCGGCATAGCCGAATTTCCCTTGATGCTTCGGAGTACTTGAGGGAAAATCATAAACACTCCCACAATCACAAGGGCGACCACAACTCCTATCCACTCTTTTTTGCTTAATTTCTTCATAAAGAATGATTAAAGAAAGAATACTAATGCAGTAATTATATACTCAAGCTTAAACAGTCGCAATGCACAGCAGAGGAAATACGTCGGATATGCTATAGTACCTTCCTATGAAGAAACCCGCACCAAAAGAACCCGAAATTGCCTACCCAATGCGAATTAACCGCTATTTGGCGCTCCAAGGACACTCAACTCGCCGTGGCGCCGATACTTTGATTGAACAGAAAAAGGTGACCATAAATGGCAAAATTGCTGTGCTTGGGGATAAAGTAAACAAAGAGGACAAGATAGAAATACAGAATGCCGGAAGAGAAAAAAACAATTACGTCTATCTTGCCTACAATAAGGCTCCGGGAATTACGACCACTATGCCCCAGCCAGGGGAAAAAGCGATCGTGGATTTGGTAAAATTCCGAACAAAAGTGTTCCCTGTTGGCCGGCTCGATAAGGAATCACGCGGACTCATCATTCTGACCAATGACGGAAGAATTATCGAAAGGCTTTTGAGTCCCTTACGTAATCACGAAAAGGAATACAAACTGATTGTGAACAAGCCAATCACGGAACAATTTATTCAGAGACTCGAAAAAGGAATCGCGCTTGAGGATTTCACAACCAAGCCCGCTGTCGTAGAAGAGTTGGACGAAAAAACATTGACTATCACAATCACCGAAGGAAAACGTCACCAGATTCGAAGAATGTGCACGGCGTGCGGATATGAGGTGAGGGATTTAGAGCGGATTCGCATTATGAATATCCGCCTTGGAAATATAAAAGAGGGGCAATATCGGGAACTGGGCGGTAAAGAGCTTACTCTTTTCCTCGAAAGTATTGGATTAAAAAAATAATTCTTGGTAAAATAACCCGCATGGCAACCGACAACAACACCGAAGCTTTAGTTTCTTTCATCGACAAGATCAAACATCATGTCCACGTCACGGCCGAAGACCGGGTGTCTGAAATTGATAATGAATTTTTGAGAGGATTTGAATTTGTCGCTCAATATCCGAAAACCGTAACCATATATGGCGGGACAAAAATACAGGAAGGAAGCGTCTACTACGAAAAGGCTCGAGTTCTGGCAAAAAAAATCGTTGAACAAACAAGGTGCGCGGTTGTTACGGGCGGA
The DNA here is from genome assembly GCA_028710915.1 of Minisyncoccota bacterium. Classification (GTDB taxonomy): domain Bacteria; phylum Patescibacteriota; class Minisyncoccia; order Phycocordibacterales; family JAQTLZ01; genus JAQTLZ01. The sequence goes on from JAQTTF010000061.1 coordinate 2,192, forward strand.
GGCCCTGGAATTATGGAGGCTGCCAACCGAGGGGCAAAAGAAGCAAATGGAGATTCAATAGGTATCACCATAAAACTTCCTCACGAGCAGACTACCAATAAGTACGTTACCGCCAGCGTCAACTTCTATTATTTTTTTGTTCGGCGGTTCATTCTTTCTTTTACCGCAAAATGCTTCGTCTTTTTCCCGGGAGGCTTCGGAACGCTCGATGAATTTTTTGAGATATTAACGCTTCGCCAGACACACAAAATTTCACCTGTGCCAATCGTCCTTTTCGGAACGGAATATTGGCAACCCCTGGAGAAACTTTTCCGTATTTCGCTTTTGGAAAAATATGGCACGATTCGGCCCGAAGACTTACTCATCTATAACATTACGGATGACGAAGACGGAATCATAGAAATGGTAAAAAAAGCGCATCAGAGAGGTCAGTGATAACAAAATTCCCCCTTGGTGGGGGGAATTTTTTTCTCCTAATTTCTTTAGAACGAGAACGTCCAAGGGGTGGAGACGGAAAGAAGCATAAGGGCCGCCCCAAGAAGAGCGATATTCTTGAGAAAGTTTGTTGTTTGCAGGGCTCTCTGCGTTCCGTCTGTCTCCTTCCAAAATTGATGCATAATGAAAGTGACAGGCAGAAGAAAAATAATGATAAACGCAAGCGACCACTCTGGTGAAATCCCTAAGACAACTCCCGCTCCCCCCAAGAAAATAAGAAGACCCGAGACATAGACCGCGACCTTGGGGCTTGGAACATGTTTGCTTCCCGCATACCCTGCCATAGCATCCGCTCTCGTAAAATGCTTGATTCCGCTATAAAGAAAAAAACCTCCAAATAAAATCCTTCCCAAAAGCAAAAGTAGGTCCATAAGTAAAGATAAATAGGCTTATTCTGATAAAAGTGCTTTCCTTACATACTACTCTATATATCTTTTATCTCAAAATCAGGAGTATGTATTGGAAGAGAAAAGCTCCTAAGAGAGGCAGGAGAAGATTGTCCAGGCCATTTATTGAAAAAAGTTCAACCAGGGTCAGTAGAAAAGCTATCAGGATGGCAGATACAATAAATAAAAACGAAGCGGGAGTCAGAAACGCAAAAATAAGTACCGTAGTCGTGACAAAAAAAGTCAAACTTCCCTCCACGCTTTTCTTATGTCCGAATATTCTCATCCCGTGAACACCGTATTCAATACCGACAATACTTGCCAAAGCGTCAGAAAACCCGAGCACCAAAACTCCAAACTGAGCTGAAAGTATATGTTCCGGAAGAAAAAATAGCGCGAGCAGTCCCAAAGAAAGAGGAAAATAAATTTCGCCCCAGGTCTTGCGGGATACTCCGTGGATGCTCTCAAATAATCCGAATGTCTTTGTGGCAAAAATAATGCCAACGAATAAAACTGACAGAACAATGAGTTCTCTACGAGTAAGAAAG